>CAZGIV010000179.1:0-4201 GCA_964526175.1 uncultured Thermoplasmatales archaeon
AAACCATGATGAAAGATGCATAAAACCGTCAACAAATATTTATATAGAATTAAATAGTTGTTCCATGAATATTTATACGAAAAACTGATTAACATATTTGAACATCAACTAGGTATTTATCTTTACTGGATTGGAAGATTCCAGGAGAAAAAAATGCATAAAACTGCTCATAAACGCACTCTTGCGGTTATCCCCTGTTGCAACGAAGAAGATACGGTCGCGAATGTCATCCTTAAAACCAAACGATTTGTCAATCAAGTGGTAGTTATTGATGATGGAAGCAGTGATGAGACAAAAAAAATCGCTAAAGAAGCAGGGGCAACCGTTATATCGCATAAAAAAAACAAAGGAAAGGGAGCTGCAATCAGAACCGGTTTTCAATATGCGTTAGACAACGATTTCGACTATATTGTCACCATCGACGGTGACGGGCAACATAACCCTCTTGAGATTCCTGATCTCTTAGGTAATGTGATGAATAACGGCAATGATATTTCTGTTGGGTATCGAGTTGGTAACGACTCAGAAATGCCGATGTGGCGTCGTGTAGGGAAACGAGTACTGGACTACACGACAAGCATGGGCACCGGTGGATTTGTCACCGATAGCCAATGTGGTTTTCGTGCGTTTAATAAAAAAGCAGTCGAACAAATCATGCCACAGTTGAAAGGTGATGCTTTCAGCGTTGAAAGTGAACAGTTGATTAAAGCTCATGAGTCTGGTTTGAAAGTTGTTAACACAAACGTGTCGTGTAAATATAAGGATCTGAATACTTCAACGAAAAACCCTGCGTCACACGGTTTTTCTGTGCTCGGGTACATTCTCTGGGTTGTCGCGGAACGCCGTCCTTTACTTTTCATCAGTGTCCCCGGTTTTATCTCTGTAGTAATTGGTCTTATTCTAGGAATCTACACGTTACAGTATTATAATCAAAACAATGTTTTCCTTATCCCGTATTCTCTTGTTGCAAGCAGTCTGTTGATTATTGGTGCTGTGGCAGTCCTTATCGGTTTGCTGTTACATGTGTTTCCGAAAATCCTCAGAAGACTTCGAGACTGAGTAATAATTTTTTGGTAGACCTCCTTCGAGTCATATTAATAAAAAAATATGTCAAAGATTTTTGGTTTGTTTTTCTGGAATATTTTAGAAATGAAAGACTTAGTATTTTGGATATGATTCATTTTCATACAATCTGATAACAGTTGTAAAACATCATTTAAATAGTAATTTGACAGTATAATACCATGATGAGGCAGATGAGAAAAAATAATATCAAAAAAAAGCGAACATCTCTGAATCGAAAACAGTCTCATGTAGCTCTACGTTCGCTTGTCATTGTTCCTTGCTTTAATGAAGAGATAACAATTGCCAGTATTGTTTTAAAAACAAAACGCCATGTCGATACGGTTTTAGTCGTTGATGACGGCAGCAGCGACAGTACTGTAGAGTTAGCAAAAGAAGCAGGCGCAGTCGTCCTGATTCATCTGAAGAATAAAGGGAAAGGCGCTGCTCTTAAAACCGGGTTTAAATACGCGTTAGAGAACAAGTTTGATTATATTGTGACGATCGATGGTGATGGTCAGCATAACCCTGATGAGATCCCTCTGTTGCTTGCTGCGATGAAACAAAATGGTCATGATATTGTCATTGGTACTCGATTTGGTCCCAGTACAGAGATGCCTTCCTGGCGAAAGGTGGGTAAACGGGTGTTGGATTATGCGACGAGTTTTGGCAGCGGTGGACAGGTAACCGATAGTCAGAGCGGGTTCCGTGGGTTTAATAAAAAAGCAGTGGAAAGTCTTGTGACGCGGTTAAACGGGAGTGCGTTTAGCGCGGAAAGTGAGCAGCTCATCAAAGCACATGATCTGGGGTTAAAGGTTGGAAACACCCGGGTTGCGTGTAAATACAACGGTCTTGAGACGTCAACGAAAAGTCCGGCATCACATGGTGTCTCCGTATTAAGCTATATAATCTGGATGGTGGCGGAGAAACGCCCGCTCTTGTTCATTGGTGTCCCTGGTTTTATATTAGTAATTGTTGGGTTATTCTTCGGTATTCTTACCTTACAAGTGTATAACCAGACACACATTTTCCCTATTTCATACGCCATTCTTGTCAGCATTTTAATGATCATTGGCGTTCTTGCAATGTTTATAGGATTAATGTTGAATGTGTTACCGAATATCCTTAGTAAAATGCAGCAACACTAAGAGTGAGTGCTATCCTGTTTAGGGATATTAACGGTTTAATTCTGATAAAAAAAGAAAAAGAAATAGAGAGTTCTCATTATTGTTGGTTGTCGTTCTTTGAGTATCACTTGCTTGTTAGGACGGTATATCCACCAATGAGAATCAGGGGGTGGAATCTCCATTTGAAGACCGTGAGTTCATCAGATGCGTAGTGTTCATTTGTATCGTACGCACGAACCATGATGATGTGTTTGAATGATAATAGAGGAGCCCAATAATACGTATACGGTGGTCGGGAATCAGTCTTTCTGAGTTTTCCGTCGATATAGAATTCCACTCTATCCACCTTAGCATCAGCTGTTACTTTCGCAGCAATTATGATAGGACCGTACACAACCGTGGTTCGTGGTAATCTAAATAGTCGAAAGTTGCGAAGATAAAATGAGTTACCCAAGGGGCGGGTGATATTGACCATGATTTTTTCTTCTTCCTGGTGTTGTGTGGTGAAATGCCATACTATTCCCTCGGTTGAGGCGTTGTGGTTATCCCAAGATACGATCCGCCAGTAGTAGGTCGTGTTATAGTCAAGGAGTCCTACATCATAGGTGCTTGCAGATTGATTGGAGGACACAAGCACAGGATCCGACGTCGTCCCGAAATACACATCATAGGTCACCGTATCATCTGGATCAGGGTCTCCGCCGATCCACCATATATCTGTGGTGATGCTGACGTTGGTTTCTCCATTCTCAGGGACGGGATGACTTGGTTGGAACGGGGGTGTATTATTTTCGTTGGTTGGCAGGACGGTAATAAAGACGGTTGCAGATGCGGTTCCTCCTTGGCCATCGCTGATTTTATAGGTGAAGGAATCTGATCCGACATACGATGTGTTTGGCGTGTAATAGACAAAGGAGCCGTCTTGTGATGAGACACCATAGAGAGGTTGGGTGACTGAGTCGATCGTGAGATTATCTCCATCAGGGTCAGAATCGTTTGCAAGGACATCAATGGTATTGTTAGTGGAGTTTTCTTGGACCGTTGCAGAGTCGTTCTTCGCTAGTGGTGGTGCGTTTTCAAGGATGAATGTGGCAGTCACTGCTTTATCCGAATCGATGAGAAGGATCTCCGGGTTGTTGGTTCCTGTGAGGTCACCGCTCCAGTGGTCGAAGGAGTACCCTGCATTAGGAATTGCAGTGAGTGTGACGATATCGTTGTAGTGGTAGGGTGGTGCTGGTGAGGCTGTGATTATTCCGCCTTCTGGTGGATTGCTGGTTGTCGTGAGTGTGAATTCATACTGCTCTTCTACCCCCATTGAATAAAAAGATTCAGGGTTGTTCTGGTTGTGATAACAGGTGGTAATCCAGCTGGGACTCCGAGCGGTTTCAGAAATACGAAACTCATCAAGCATCACCTGAGTCATTGGATATAATCCTCCTTCGTTCCCCATGTAATCATTTCCTAGACCTAGGTGGGGATACGAATTAGGGATTGCTGGCCAACTTGTTGCGTTCGCAATATTCATACCATTGAAGAACAAAGCGACGCTCCCACTATCGTAGGTTACAGTGAGATAGAACCAGCTATTCACCGGTGTGTCTCCTTTCCTAAGATATGCGGTGTGATTTCGGATACCGAAATCTATTCCTTCATCAGCTGATTGATTGTTTCTCAGATACAGTAACCAATCATTGTTGTTGGAGTATGTTCCTTTGCAGGCGATATAAATAAAAGCAGTCGAATCGCGATATACCCATGTCTCAAGGGTTAAAGCAGTGGGAGAATGGGTCAAATTATTTACTACAATTTTATCATTGCTATTGTACAGCTGACTGCCATCAATTTTGCCGGCATTCGTGTAATTTGTTCCTGTTGAAACTCCATTATTATGATACGATGTAGAATCATCCATTGTGATTCCAGTTTCATTGAGATGTTGCACCATGACATAGCTGCTATCCCAGGTGTCTTCCACGTGTTGTTGGTCACCGCAGGTGGGGTTCCCGTAGTAC
>CAZGIV010000180.1:0-4106 GCA_964526175.1 uncultured Thermoplasmatales archaeon
TTTAAATTATTTTTTTCATTTAAGCATTAAAGATGCAGGGGAAGGGATTTGAACCCATACCAATAGATCCCCGTGCGGGGGGAGTGCATTTTTAGGAGATCTTAACATAAAAAAATAATTAAAATTACTACGAGTAGACCTATTATAAAATACCAATGCTAAATGTTAACAAGAGCCGCTGAGGGTTTTAGTAACCGAATCTCAAAGCCCTAACAAAAAAATTAGTAAAAAATAGGCTTTGCACATGAAGTAGGGAGTTTATGTGCAAAGCCTAAAAAATACAATTTTAGACAAGGGGAGTCTCATTCAAACAAATAAATGTATTTATTTTAGATTTTCATCTCGGGAATGGAGCACGAATTTACCAGTAAAATTCATTGGAACCATAAGATATGTCGAAGAATCGGTAACGTATTCGGAAAGCGTTCCAGCAGCCAGTCAAGGAACCAGTGATGTGACGCTTCATACGCAAGGATTAATGGGATGACCAGCTAATACAATCAACAGCAGGACTAATTCTGTGACGGTTTCTTTCTGATTCAACAATATCCCCATATATGAAAAATATGAATCGTTTGATATTTAAAATCTTACTTCCAGGATTGGTGTACCAGTAGAAAAGAGTAAATCAAATTTTTACATTATTCTTGATTTTCTCCTACTCTGAAAATTTTAGTCAACAGATTCAAAACTAAAGTTCTGATGTTTTTTGGATAATTCAATCGAATCATATATGTCCTTGGACACTGAAACACTATCGAATGATGATAACGAAAAGGAAGACAAAACCATCAACAGTCTTCGTAATTGGTTTGATACCAGAAGCTTCTGCTGTTATAGTAATGCTGACTTTCCCAATTCCAACGATAGGTTTGTCAGTAATAATTACGGAATCTCCAGGATCAAGAGACAGCATCGTATCTGATTTTTGTTTTCCAAGGAATATGAGCCCACCATCCAGAGAAATACTCCAATTGACATTTGCCACTTGAATCGAAGAAGGATTCAGAATCTCTGCAGTGATCTTAAATAATCCCCCGGAAATATTTCCAATGGTTAACATTTTTTCCACGGGAAAAACAGTTATGAAATTTTCTTTAGTCTCTGTATCTGATACAACCCCATCGGAAACGGTAAGAGATACTGTGTACGACCCCTCCAGCTCATAAATCGAGGTTGGGTTCTGCTCTTGTGAGTCGATAGTGCCGTCATTGTCAAAATCCCACTCCCAAGAAACAATCGTAGTATTTTCTGTAAACGATTCATCCATGAAATGGACAATAAGTGGAGCCGGCCCCTGAGTGGTATCCGCAGAGAAATCCGCAATGATTTTCATACGCAGTCCTCCTGAATGACAGGTAACATGTCCGTATCTGCCACCAACAATCAATTCCATAGAGGAATCACCGACGATATCAGGAATCGTGGTTATCGCATCAATTGGAGAGTCATAGTGGCCAGATTGAACCGTTGTCCCATCAACACCATCAAGGAAATACCAGTAATTATCCGTATATAGCGTACCAACGACAACATCATTAATGCCATCCCAGGTGATATCATCAATCCGTTCAACCATCGCAGGTTTGTCAGCAAGATACGCATTCCAAACAAACCCTCCAGTAAACCCATCAATTAAATGCGTCACATGACCACTACCATAGGCCAAGAGCGCAGGCATAATATCAGGATGAGTGTCTCCATTGACATCATCGAGTTTGGCAAACCGAGTGATTATGACATTCCCACAGCTGTTTTGCCAAATTTCTGCACCATTCGATGTTCCTATTCCATAGATGTATCCAACGAAATCACCGGCTATGACATCCTTAATTCCATCATCAGAGATATCATCTATCTGTTCAAGAGCCCAAACGGATGACCCGGTTACGGTATATGTCCAAAGTGAAGTTCCCGTTGCTCCATTGATTCCAACCACCTTTCCAATCGTTTCCGCTTCGTTTGACGCACCAGTCACCACATCGGGGAGTCCATCACCAGTACAATCCTCAATGCCTATCACCGAGAAAACAGGTCCATTCAATGGACATTCCCAGAAGGATACGCCGGTGACTCCATCCAGACAATACACTCGTTTTGGTCCTGTTTCTGATGAGTCATCACCGGTAGCTGCAAGAACATCAAGTGTTCCGTCATTATTGTAATCGTACTGACAATCAACCTGATATACCCAACCTCCATCACCGTATTCATGTGTATCGTGTTGCCAGATTGTTTGTCCGGTTTTGCCTGAAAGTGTTATAATTGAGCGTCCACCCCAAGCGGTACCGATAACAACATCTTGATAGCCATCTCCGTTAATATCCTCTGTAAGTGCTAAATCCGATTGGGAATAGACCGATCCAATGGGTGATTCCCAGAGAACATCGGCATTTTCGTGTGAGTTGCCATTCAGACATCGTACATAGTCATCTTCTGAACAAATGATAAGATCATTTATCCCATCGCCATTGATGTCATCGATTGATGTCATCGCCTTAGGACTATTATCGATAGGATTTTCGGGGATTTGATACTGCCAAATCATCTCTCCGATAGGATATGTATTTGAGGCACCGGTACCCTGCACAGTAACATAATACGGGCTTTCATCGGGGTCGTTACTGAGAATGGTCAGGGTGCCGCTGTACGGGATTGCATCCTCTGGATAGAACCATATACCGATTTTCACAAAAGAAAGAATATTAATAGTTATCGGGAAGGTAACCGTCTCATCAAGCGTGAAATGATTGTCATCACATGAAATATCAGAGATAATCACCGCTTGATCCCCAAGATTAGCTATCTCCAAAAACCATCGGGTATACGCATGAAGTCGCACCAGTCCATACGTATGAGACGTTTCAGGGAAATAGATATCTGGCCCCGAGTTCATCGCGTTACCAACTACATTAATTTGAACCGTGGGGTGTAAGGGATCATTAGAAAAGATTGATGCATTGGCATTTAAAGGACCATATTCCAAGGGAGCATATACCAGAGGTATGAAGGTTTGATTACCTGGTGTAATTGTAATCGGAAATGTTGCTGGGCAGGTTACATAAGGAGACCCGGTTATAGTAACATCAGTAATAACTAATGGTGCGGTTCCGATGTTTTGAACCGTTGCATTCCATAAAATCGATTCGCCCACAGTTACCGGCCCATAATTATGAAAAGTATCTACGACATTTATTGCTGGAGTACCACCTCCAGATAAATCCACTTTATAGAGATAATCATTCGCACCTTCCCCATCATCACAATACCAAAGATACTGACCGTCCCAGACAATACCGGCAGGATCAACTTTCTCAGAGCCATGACTCTCCACAACAGCTCCTGTTGTTGTATTTATTTTGTAAAGAGTATCCCCCCAGTAATCTGCCATCCATAGGAACCCGTTTTCTATACAAAGATCCCATGGCTGATTATCAGGAGCATTAAATTGTTGTAGAATATTTCCTGAGGAATCCACTTTATAGATTACTCCTGGATCAGGATAATATTGTGAGACCCAAAAATTTCCGTTATCATACGCGATTCCAGATATGTAATGGGTGGGAAGATCAAACTCATACAGAAGATTTCCATCCCAATCAAGTTTCATTGCTTTTGCAGGGGTTGAGCTAACCCCAGGATGATCAGTCACCCAGAGATACTCACCATCGTACGTAAGACCATAGGTATCTTCTTGTGGACCATTGAACAGTAGAGAATAACTCCCTGTTTGTGGGTTAATTTGATAAATATTACTTCCTAAAACACCGTAAATACCACAGTAAAGATAGGTTCCATCATATGCAAGTCCTGAAGCATCTGCAATGATTGGATACGTTGCGATAATAGACCAAAGCCGTGATAATATTGATTGACCCAATGCGAGTTGATATCGATATGCTGATATATCATCAATAGTGGAAAAATTTCTTTCCATATTAATATTTTTTTGGACATCAGTGTTCTCTGAAGTTCCATTCACCTCAAATCCTCCTATAAAAAAGAGAAGGACTAACCCAAAACAAATTATTTTTTTCATATAATCCCTTAAAGCAATTTACTAACCTCCTAATCAGTATTTAATTCTTTTCATCAGATTTTTAGCC
>CAZGIV010000181.1:0-4093 GCA_964526175.1 uncultured Thermoplasmatales archaeon
CGTTCTTTTATTGTAAAATGGTAAACTTCTATAAATGCAAAAAATGCGAAACAAAATTTATTGCGCCTATAAAAATCGAGGTTGAAAAAGGTCATACGATGTATGTATGTCCGAAGTGTAAAAGTCGTAACTGGGGTCCTCTTGATTGGTAATGGTTCTCCGATTGTCCTATCGCAATCTGGTTGAAAAAAAGTATGCGATTATTCTACCTCGACGTGGTTTTATAAAATGCGCTAAAAGAACTATCATGTTCTGGCGTACAATTAATTTACTAGGAGTATAAAGGAAAGTGTTTTTTTCTTGGTGTTAAAATATAGATAGATTTATGTATTTGTTGTTTATATTAATACGTGGGTTTGGGCTCTTTAGAATGTTTTTTTTGCATTCTTTCCTCCCAGACTTTTAAGCCCAGACCCAACACTTTTTTTAAGGAAAAGTATTCTATGTGTAAGAATATGTTTCTTAGGGAATTGAATGTATACGATATATAGGTAATACTCTGAGTTCTCAACGCAGGTGGCGGTGTGTATTTTCTCTTTTGGCCTCGGAATAAAAACGAGATGAAAAGGAATATATATGAGTTGTCCATACATGCTGAACTTCAACCAAGAACTAACGTGGATGGTGAGGGCGATGCAAAATAAATCAAAGAATATTCAGAAGAGAAATGCAGTGAGTTGTGCCGGTTGTGGAAAAACCTTCGGACAGAACGAAAAGACAGTAAGCTATGATTTCGAACGGTTTTATTGTTTTCGTTGTGATGATGAACGTTGAGTACTGATAGAAATATTTTAGAATAAGGCTCCTGGATTTTTAGTAAGTGATCGTTATTTCTTTTTTTTCCCCCTCAATTCATTGGTAAAGTAAAAACTGGGTGATGTAGGAGTAAAAAGGGGTGGTATAGTTTTTCTATGCTGACGTGTTCTGGGTGTGTGTGAGACAAATGCCGTTGCATCAGGAGATAGTGTCTGCGAGGACTTCTGATGGGTGGGATCTTCAGGTCTTTCATTATCTACCCAATGGCGATGCTGCTGTCCGGTTTCCTGTTATTTTATGTCATGGTCTTGCTGCGAATAAGAATAGTTGTGATTTCGGAAAGCCGGGGACGAGTGAATGGGAGAATTACAGTCTTGCAGCGTTTCTCTCGCAGCAAAGGTCTGAGGGTGGACCAGTGTTTGATGTCTGGGTCCCAGAACTTCGGGGAGGTGGACCGCCTACGTTTGACCCACGAATGAACCCTGAGCGATACCGCTGGTGTGTCGATGATTATATCGATAAGGATGTACCTGCGATTATCAGATGTGTGCAAGAATCATACATTGAGAAGAACCGCGACCCGCCACCCGTCTTTTGGGTAGGGAAGAGTATGGGCGGGATGATCGCCTATGCATACGGTCAGACCAAGGAGGGCCAGAAGAATCTGAAGGGTGTGGTGACGTTAGGCTCTCCAGTTGTCTTTGGAAAGAGCAGCCTGTTCCTTGAGTTTCTTACTAGAATCACTCCGCGTAACGTATCAATCCCGATCCGAATCGCGGAGATTATCGAGAAATCTGCTGAAATCGCAGGCCATTTCAAGGGACTTGGGGTAAACCTTGAGAATGTCGACCCGGCCGTGTTACAAACCTATCTGCATATAGGGTTTTCCGGTGTTCTTTCATCAAAGGTCCTTTCTCAGTTTTCGCTCTTTTTTAAGCATATGACGTTTTGTCGATACCCTCGGTATCCATGGATGTATGATATCTTTGGGCGAGTCCCCGGAATGAAAAATTTGTTTGCGCCTTATAGCTATACAGAGAATCTGCATCGTTTCTTTGCTCCGTTACTGGTGATCGCGGGCGGGTTGGATAAAATGGCACCGAAGACCGATACGTTGTATGTGAAGGATCATGTCGGGAGTACGGATGTAACATACCTGGAGTTTTCCAAGAATGCAGGATACCATGCTGATTACGGGCATCTTGATCTCACGTTAGGGATTCATGCACGTGAAGAGGTGTACCCAAAAATCTACGAGTGGCTGGTGAAAAGGAGCGAAGTGGCCTAGTGGTTCTGCCAACGGAGGCAGATATGTGATTTTGGTTGTTTATGCAAGAATATTAAGATTGATACTGATGAACATTAATATGTAAAGAAGAAAGAACACAGCGAAGGATTTATGGTATTTTTCATTTTTTGTTAATGCAGCAAGAAGACTTAAGCTGAAAATCAAAATAATCGTGATGATGTACAACGGTCCCTGTGCGAGAAAATGGGAATAGCCTTTCAAGAGGGTGTCGACTACATCAATGAGAGGGAGTAACGCTGCAAGAGAAAAAAACCAGCGATGGTTTGTATAGAAATGTTGTTTATAATCTATTTTTTCATTTGAAATGTCTGGGTAGAGGATGACCGAAAGAAGAAATGCGATGGTAGGACTAAGCAGGAGGAACGAGAAAAGGAAGAAGTTCCATTCCTGCTGACCTTGCCATCGGAATAAGATCCACCAGTTGAGCACTAAGAATAAAAATACATTCAATGTCCAGAGGAGATGAACCCAGTAGATGGTTATTTGTTTTCTTTTTTGGAGCAGGATCCCTACTCCGCTGAGAAGACGGGTGATACCAATCGCAAGAACAATAGATGTGAGGATGGAGAGGTAGTCGAAGGCGTTCATGTATAGTCTCTGGACGAATGGGTCTTGTTGGCTTTAATATTTGCGAGAAATGCTCGATACCATTAAACCAGTACAATTGTTTTCTTTTCCCATGGCCGTATACTCCCATTCTCGTTTGAGCTGTTTTGAGCAGTGTCCTCAGAAATTCAAATTACAGTATATCGAAAAAATCGAAACAGAAGAAAAGGGAAGCATCGAAGCGTTTCTTGGGATACGGGTCCATGAGGCCCTTGAAAAACTGTACCGTGACCTTCAGTACCAAAAGCAGAATACGTTGGAGGATTTGCTTACTTTTTTAGAGACGGAATGGAACGCGAACTGGAGCGATGACATCCGTATTGTAAATAAAGAGTACCAGCCAGAGAATTATTTGAAAATGGCTCGGAAATATCTCAGCGATTATTTCCAACGGTATCATCCGTTTGATCAAGGCAGAACGGTTGGATTAGAAGAGTTGATACGAATTAAGCTTGATCCTGAGGGGGACTATAAGCTCCAAGGCTACATTGATAGATTAACAGAGACAGGAAATGGATCCTACGAAATCCATGATTATAAAACAAACTCACGATTGCCGCTTGCTGAGTATATTCGTTCGGACCGTCAGCTCGCGCTCTATATGATAGGAGTGAAGGATCAATATCCTGACGTAAAAGATGTGCGGTTGATCTGGCATTTCTTAAAGTTTGATAAGGAGATCGATTCGACGCGGACCGATATAGAGCTAGAACAGTTAAAACAGGACACGATCCAGTTGATTGAGAGAATCGAGCAGGAGGAGCACTTTAAAGCAAATCCCGGGTTTCTGTGTGAGTGGTGCGAGTTTAAATCATGGTGCCCACAGTGGTCTCATTTGTCTATGATTAAAGAAAAACCTGCGAATGACTATCTGAAGGATCCCGGCGTCATCCTGGTGAATCGATACGCAGAAGTCAAGAATGCTCAGAGGCTGGCGAACCTTCAGTGGGATGCTGAGTTGACGAAACTGGAGGAGGCTCTAGTTTCGTTTGCAGAGAAAGAAAATGTTGAGGTGGTGTTTGGGTCCCAGAACAAGGTTCGGATCGCAGACAGTGAGAAATATTCGTTCCCGAGTAAGAAGAGTAAGCAGCGAGAGCAGTTAGAAGAGGTATTACGGAAAAGCGGAAAACTCCAAGAAGTCAGTCAACTTGATACGGCAGCGCTTGGAAAGGCCATCCAAGAACAGCAATGGGCGCCAGAATTGCTCGAAGGATTAAGGAGATATATAGCGGTAGAACGAAAGAAACGGTTATATCTTAGCCAGATGAAAGAGAATTAAAGAATTGTTTTGTACAAAGTAATGCGGTGAAAATATAAAAGAGCCTGATAAAAACTGTTTTGCGGGTCAGTTCTATCTTCTTTCTGCTATGATTATTCCATCGAATCAATGATTTTGAAGGGATTAGTAAATAAAAGTGTTGT
>CAZGIV010000182.1:0-4088 GCA_964526175.1 uncultured Thermoplasmatales archaeon
ATCTTGTCTACTCACCTTCAAAATAGACTAATTACTCATAAATCTACTCTTTTTACGTCAACAGGAGAAAAAACAATTTTTTACCGGTAATCTTGGGTTCAAATCCCTTCCCCTGCACTAAATTTTTACACTATTTTCATTTCAAAAGTAATTACTAATGATTTTTATCGGTAATCTTATGTTAAAATCCATTCCCAAGCGATAAGTCGCACGCGCTACAATCAAAAATCTTAAATAACCTCCCTGTGGCGTGGAATATAAAACCTGCCCGGCTTATTCTGAGAATCGTTGTTTTGGTTGTCCCGCTACGAATCGGTATAAAGGATCGTTTTGGTAGAAGCGCCAAATGATATCTTTGACATATGTTTATATTTAAGGAATAGCGATAATTTTAAATTAAAATAAACGATAGGCGAGTGCAGATGAGATATTTATGAAGGGGAAATCCGTGAGAAATGTTTTTTACTCTTGATTACGATGCAGTAATCGATCAAACCCAAAGCGTTGCAACTGGGTTAACTAGTTAAAGAAAAGAACTATTTCTGGTGCACCATGCTCAATCTCATTGGGGTTATTATTGCATTTGCGGTTATTCTTATTCTCATACGGAAAAAAATAAATTTCGGAGTCAGCTTGATCCTTGGGTCTCTTATTGTTGGCGTGTTTTCCCTGCAGGTCATCGCACCGATTGATATTCCTAAGGCGATGATCGAGGCCTCAGTGTATTCTTTTGAAGAGCAACAAGTGATGACCGGGACCATTGAGCTTGCTCTTCTAATGACCTTGATTTTTGTTTTAGCAAAATGTATGCAGGAGACTGGTGCTATTACAAAACTTATTGAAAGTCTGAGGACCTTTTTTTCCAAAGGAGGCACCTTAGGTGTTATCCCCGCGGTCTACGGGCTGATGCCTGTTCAGGGTGGAGCATTATTTTCTGCTCCGCAGATCGATAAAGAGGGGGAAAAATATAAACTAAAAAAAGATCAGAAAAATTTTTTAAACATCTGGTTTCGACATGTATGGCTCCCGATTTATCCGATTTCTTCAGCGATGATTCTTATCTGCAGTATAAAGTTCTCAGGGGTTCCCCTGCAGATGCTGATGCTGGCGAATCTCCCCTCATTTGTCGGGATGATTATAATTGGTTATCTGTATCTTCACAAGTACACAAAAAACACGCCTCCAACAACGACAGCATCTAAAAAAAACACTCAGGGGTTAGTATATCTCCTTCCCCCCGTTGTGCCTCTAATGTTTTATCCTTTGAAGTTTCTGGGCGTATCAGAAACACGATGTTTCTTGCTTGGTGTGACTGTCAGCCTTCTCGTATTATACTGTCTGCTGAAAATTGAATGGAGGGTGTATCTTCATGTACTCAAAAAATCAGTAACCTGGAAACTTGCCCTCGCCATTTTTGGTATTATGATTCTGCGTGAGATGATTACGATATCACAAACGCATGTTCTTCTGGCGGAGATGATGCAGAATCTTGCGTTCCCTGCATTGGTTATCGTCATTGTTATTCCATTTTTACTTGGAACGTTAACCGGGTATAATCTTGGGGCGGTCGCACTGTCGTATCCCTTAGTTGAGCCGTTTTTCGCATTCACCGGGGTCAATATCATTGGTCTAACAAGCATCATTTTCATGTGTTCTCTCACAGGATATTTGATTTCCCCAATTCATTTATGTAATGTGCTGAGTAGTGAATATTTAAAAACAGATACAACACGGATGTATCGGATGTTTTTGCCTGCTGTGTTCGCTCTTTTACTCCTTCAAATACTCTTTGTTGTCGTTGTGTTTCCGTTGTAATCTTGTTTTTTAAAAGTGCACATTATGTTTGTTATGTTCGAGGTTTTTTGTTGAATGGCCCCTGCGGCGGTGCTGTCAATGGCAAATGTGAAGTTGACCAAAATTTGGATTGCATCTGGGATGTTATTTATAAACGCCTGAGAAAGAGCTGCGAGGCGGCGGATTTTATACAATTTTTTTACCAGCTTCTTCATAAGTTGGAGTAATTGAAAAAATTTCAGTGACTTTTATTTCAACAACACCTTTAACAATTTTTTGAGGTCTTAATTTTAATATCCAATTTTTAGCTTCTTCAAATGTTTCACCTTCAGAATGATATGTGGATACTCCTTTAATCTGATAACCTTTTCCTTCCTTCCACATAGCAATTGCGACTTTATTATTTTGTAAAATATTTTCTTTTGTTTTCTTGAAAAATGTATCAATTACCCAAATTATGTCATTATTTACTATCTTTTTGGAAGCAATTGCTACAACATTTGGAGTCCCATTATTGTTTGTTGTTGAAAATGCCATTACTGGAACTGACTCAAAAAATTGTTTTATTTCAATTGAAATTCTCATAGTAATCATATAATTTAAAATGATATAAAAAACCTTTGTATCGCCGCCGAGCAATTAGACATAACGTTTCCAGCATAAAAGAAGTTTTTGCAAGGCAAAAATTTGGGTGAGCGATAGCGAACCTTGTATGCTGTGTTATCTGCTGTTCAATTATGAATTTTTTCACATTTGCATGTCAGTCATAAGATAATCGAGTTTTCTCACTTGTTAATACTAGTTGAATAATTTCTTTCCATTTTGGGGGGTTCCATGTCTCCAATTTTGTATGCATATCATAATATTTCTGAGGGATTGGATGAGTCCCATAAACTACTTCCACCCCATATTTTGACTTGATAAAGTCATAAAAATATGTTATGTAAGGGCAGGGTGGATATCCAACAATCAATCCAGTGGCAAGGTGAATGATTTGTGCTCCATTCTTTACCATTTCCTCAGGGGCATATTCAATGTTTCCACCAGGACAACCGCCACAAGTAGCATATCCAACCAATTCCAATTCCTTATTCTTTCTATAAATACTAAAGGCTCCATCCCTGTTCTGGAAAGACCTTAGACATTTCCCACCAGCACACATACGGTAACGATCACAGATGATAATTCCAATTTTAATTTTGTTTTCCATCATTATCTCCACCCATTTAATTGAATTGCAGATAACAAGTTATATCTAAACTTGCTTCGTATATCATTCCAATTATTCATTATATCCGAACCATGTGAACTTATCATTCTATACTCATAACCCCTTTATCTGTAAACTATCCAAAGGATTCTTTATCTTGCTTAGTTCATTGTTACTAACATGTGTATATATCTCTGTTGTTTTAGAACTTTTATGTCCCAATAATTCTTGAATGTATCGCAGACCTACTCCACTCTCTAATAGATGAATCGCAAAACTGTGCCTTAATGAATGAGCTGTAGCGTTTTTCTTAACACCTACCTTTTTGCAAGCATCTAAAAATATTTTCTCAACAGATCGAGTTGTTATGTGTTTCTCCCGATTATGAGATGAAAACAAATATTTTGACCGCCCATACTCTTTTAGATACTCATGCAGAGTTTCTACCGCAACATCTGAGAGTATCGTATAACGGTCTTTTCTCCCCTTTGCACCCCGTATATGAATAAGTTTTCTCTGAAAATCTATATCCATAAGTCTCAACTTTACGACTTCACTTACTCTCAAACCAGCAGAATACATAAGCGTTAACATCACTTTATGTTTCAGATTTGAAACAACAGAGAGAATATTTGAAATTTCATTTTGATTTAAAACAACAGGTAGCCTTCTATCCTTTTTAGGTCTCTCTACCTCATAGATAAAACCCTGTTTCAAAATCTTACCATAATAACATTTCAACGTATTGATAGCAATATTATTTAATATGGATGCTGAAGCATTCTTCTTTTCTACCAAATAATATAAATAATCTCTTACATCAGTATTGTTAATACTCATAGGACTCCTTTTAGCATATCGTAAAAAATCCTCATTATAATGAATATATGCATCAATCGTTCTTTTACTGCATCCTCGATAAAAGATCTCGTTTCAAACTCTCTAGATACAATGAAGAGGAAAAATCTATATTCTCTTTATCAAAAAATGATAAGAATTTTGAAATATTACAATCAGAAAGAGGCACACTCCACGATTTATCTTTATGATGCCACATGTACATCTTAATGGTTTTGGTCTTTGC
>CAZGIV010000183.1:0-4084 GCA_964526175.1 uncultured Thermoplasmatales archaeon
ATTATTGTCGAATATTTATATAGCGAAAACCTATAGGATGTGTAACCATGATTACGAAGACCGGTGATGATTTCGATATTATTCTACTCAGCGGGGAGTATTATGATGATCACCCGCTTTCACCAGTGGGTATCATTGCAAAGGTCCTTGATGCGAAAGGGTATCGTGTCGGCATCATCGAGAAACCAGAAACAAAAGAAGACTTTACAAAGTTAGGAGCCCCTCGTCTTTGTTTCGGTGTTACATCCGGCTCAATTGATAGCATGGTTCATAACTATACTCCGTTAAAACGAAAACGAATCGAAGATAAACACAGCGATGTAACGAAAATACCTGATCGTGCAGTTATTTATTATTGTAATAAGCTCAAGCAGTACTGTAAATCAAGTGTGATTGTCATTGGTGGTATTGAAGCCTCGTTGCGACGCTTCGCTCATTACGATTATTGGAACAATGATATTCGACGGAGTATCTTACTTGATTCGCGAGCCAACATTCTTGTCTATGGGAATGGGGAGAAACAGATTATTGAGATTGCTCAGCGGTTAAAACAAGGAAAAGAACTACGAGGAATCGAAGGGACATGTATCCTGAGTAAAGATTGTGATGCATCGTTTGAACAGTTACCCTCGTTTAAGGAAGTTGTTGAGGATAAAAAAAAGTTCTGTGATATGCATATGAGTTTCTCGAATACAAAGAATCTTGCACAGGAATATACGAATAGTTATATCCTTCAGTATAAATACCCAGTATATACATCTAAGGATTTGGATTGGATTTATTCTTTACCGTTTACAAGGAAACTGCATCCGAAATCCTTGTTAAAGATGGGGAAGTTTTCTGTTGTGATTCATCGTGGATGTATTGGGTCATGTAATTTTTGTTCTTTGTCACTTCATCAAGGAAATCGTATTATATCACGATCTGAGGAAAGCATTCTTGACGAAATAAGAAAATTAACGAGACATCCTGAGTTCAAAGGATATATTGATGATTTTGTCGGTCCGTCTTCGAATATGTATGCGATGGTGTGTTCTCGTCTTGAGATGACCACGAGTTCTTGTCAGGAACAATGTATCCGATGTCCTCAGTTAGATAAGACTCATCAACGACTCATTTCATTGTTACGGAAAGCTCGTCAGATAAAAGGAGTGAAAAAAATTTTTATCCGTAGTGGCATCCGCTATGATCTTGCGTTGGAAAGTAGAGAGTATATCAAAGAAATTTCAAACTATCACATCTCTGGGTGTTTGAAAATCGCTCCTGAGCACTTTTCAAATAACGTTGTTAGCTTAATGGGGAAGGATAATTCACGGTTTGATGAGTTCCTTTCGTATTATACCGCAATAAATAAACGAACAAAGCAAGGATTACGGTTCTATTTTATGATTGGTCATCCCGGTGACTCATTTAGTGAAGTTTTATATTTACACGATATCATTAGAAAAAGACATTTGGAGAACGTTGAACAGTTCCAATTGTATACCCCGACTCCTATGACCATATCTTCTTGTATGTATTGGACTGGATTAAATCCCTTTACTGGGAAAAAAATCGACGTGGTTTATGACTATAATACCAAGAAAAAGTTAAAAAGAATTATGTTAGACCTGCCTTACATGAAATCTGAAGCAAGTCGATGATATTTCCTGATACTGCATCTTTTAGTATTTTCCTTTTATTTTTTGTGAGATATCTTTCTCACGGCATTCTTTACAACGCTCTTTGTCTGCAGGCCGTTGTTCACTGATTTCCCAATCAGGGTTTGTTCGTACATAGACCGGGACTGAGGTACATTGGAGATGCCAATGGTAAAGAGTACCATTTTTCTTCCAGTAGTATGACATTATCCATTCCTCGTGTTAGGGTATTGTTTCTCGGTATTTAACCTTTATTTTCTCCTTTAATCTATGGGTTAATATATGTCTCTTGTGATATAGAATCTATTGAGGTGAGAAACCATGGATCAAAAACAGGTATTGGAACGGTGGTTGAGACAATTAAAGAAAAACGAGATTAGCCCTGATGCAGTTGGTCTTGGTCCTGATAAGGAGCAGGCGTTGAGGTTTATCAGAGAAGAGCTTGAAAAAATCGAAGCGATGGAGAAAAAGCAGGCTCCACCAGAGCCATGAGTGCTTTATTCGTACCGAAGCGCGACCACAGGATCCATTTTTGCTGCTTTTCGTGCAGGTAGTACCCCGGCAGCTATCCCGATAAGGATTCCAACGATACTGGCTATCAAGAACCATTCTGGGGCATAGGTTAATTGAATTGAACCTGTGCTGAGTGCGCCACCTAAGGTCTGTATATTTGTATTAAGAAGGTCAACAACAAACCAGCTTCCACTCGCACCAAGGATACAACCGATGAGTCCACCCAGGAGCCCGATGATCGTGGATTGATATAAGAATAACTGTAGGATGTCACGACGTTTCGCTCCGACGGCCATCATCGTTCCTATCTCTCTGGTTCGTTCGGTTACCGTAGCAAACATGATATTAGCGATTCCAATCGCACCAATGAGTAAGGAAATAAGTGCGATTGCTGTGATATAGGTCCGGATAACACTGAGTACCTGTTCTATACGGACAAGGATGTACTGCTGGGTTATGACGACGAAATCAGAGTTCTGATCTTTATACGAACTTGCATCAGATCCGCCATTGTCAAGATAATTTAAAATTTCATCTTGTGCGTCTTGTACGTGGTTGGTGTCCGTTGCTTCTGCAAGGAGAATGGTATATGCAACGACACGTTTTAGGATAGAACCGACATTTGAACCAAAATACGTAGAATAATATGGTTTAGTTGGACAGATGATTCCTGGTGTCGCAAGCGCATTAAACATACTTGTTGTCGAACTTTCTTTCAAAATGCCGACAATTTTCGCATCAAGTGTTTTGCCATCGACCCGTCGTAGATAAATCGTGTCGCCTATATGCAGTGGTTTATCTTTTCCAAAAACCTCTGCGATGTTTTTAGTGATGACCACCTCGTTTTTTCCTTCCTCAAACATGGTTCCTTCTTCTAAACCCATATTTAAAATTTCAAGTAATTGAGGGGTGCTTGCGTACATTGCTTCTCCAGGCCTTGACTCCCATTTGAGCAGTCCATCACGTTTCAATATCTTGTTAAGAGGAACAATGCCGAGCGGAGCAACAGTTTTAATGTTGGGTAAATTCTGTATTTTTTCTACATCATTAGTCGTAAATACTACTGATCGCACTGATAACTGTGGTGTTGCTCCACCAGTACCTGTTCCGATTACCATGCCGGTTGGGTTAAAGACATTCCACTGTTCTGCAATAAAACTACTCACGGAGTCACCTGCGGTCGTGACCATGATTACTGATGCAACACCAATGATGACCCCAATAAGTGTGAGAAACGTCCGTATCTTATAGGACTTCATCGCCTCGAGGGCCATCGCGAAGGTATCTTTTATCATGATTCCTCACTGATTTCTCCGTCAAGCATATTGATAACTCGGTTGGCAAACCGTTTCAATGCAATCGCATGCGTGACGAGTAGAATGGTCTTGCCTTCTTTGTTTAACGCAACGAGTATTTCCATGATTTGTTCACCGGTTTTCGTATCTAGGTTTCCGGTTGGTTCATCGGCAAGGATAATAGCAGGGTTATTACTAAGTGCTCGTGCTATCGCGATTCTTTGTTGTTGTCCCCCAGAAAGTTCAGAGGGAAGGTGTGTCGCCCAGTTTGTTAGTCCTACTTTTGCGAGAAGTTCAGAGGAACGCTGATTCCGGTCTGCTTTCGTACCACCGAGAAACACCATGGGTAGTGCAATGTTCTTTAATGCAGACATGGTTGGTATTAGGTTAAATTTTTGGAATATAAAACCAATTTTTCTGCCTCTAATTTCCGCTAATTGATTATCACCTACGGTAGAGATGTTCTCTCCGTCAATGGTGACCGTCCCTGATGTTGGACGATCTAGACATCCGATAATATTCATAAGCGTACTTTTTCCTGAACCTGAGGGACCCATGATTGCGACGAAATCACTTTTTCGAATTTTTAAATTCACATTATTTAATGCTTTAAAATCTGTTTTTCCGGTTTTGTAA
>CAZGIV010000184.1:0-4074 GCA_964526175.1 uncultured Thermoplasmatales archaeon
ATGTGCTGGTGACGATGGGTGGTGGCTCATGGCTGCATGGGGTTGTGCAGATTTCGAAGAAGCATCCTGATGATGGAAAGAAAGCTATAGAGGCAGCGTTCAACGGACATAAAAGTATGAAACATGTCGTAATCGTTGATGATAATGTTGACATTTATAATCCGAATGCGTTGGAATGGGCGATCGCGACTCGGTTCCAGGCAGGAAAGGATCTGGTGGTGAAACAGAACCAACCAGGGAGTTCTCTTGATCCATCCTCGAAGCAGGAGGACGGGAAAAAGGCACTCACCGATAAGGTTGGGGTGGATGCGACGATCCCATTCGATGTTGACAAGAGTAAATATGAGATTGTGAAATATTCAAAAGTGAACCTTGATGATTACCTTCGGTAGTGGAAAATATAAGGTGTGGCTTAAGCACGAGAAAATCGGTGAGGATCTGGTTTTTTTTCTCGGTGGAGGAGAACGTTCTCATATCGGTGGTGTGGTGATTGCAGAACCGGGGAAGAAAGTAAAAGCGGTTCGGTTTACCGGCCATTATGATGATATTGTTTTAGCACCGATAGCGGAGGCGGCTTGTAAGAAATACAGAACGAAGGTGGTCGCTGTTGGCGGGATGCATGTGGAGAACGCAACAAAACAGGAAATTGATTTATTAGTAGAGAATTGTAAGAAATTGGTAGAAAGAATTTGATGAATTAATGATTAAATATTCGTTTAGTAACAAGCATAGCATAGCTTACATTGGGTAGAAAAGATGATACCTGTATCGTATAGCGTTTCATATTTTCCTTGATGTTAATTTTATCTCTCTGATTCTAAAACCATAAAACCCTCTGAGATAAACGTACCTGTCGTGGTCGTGTTTTAAAAAAATTTCCGGTTTCATTAGTTACATTATTACTAGCAAAACCAACAAGAGAAAGATTCTCTTTCGTAAACACATGACTAACAATCCTTTGCTCATCCGTAGTCTTCTTTTTTCCAGAATTCTGGTATGTGGTCAAATAATGCTTCACCGCATACATAGGAAGCTTCGGGATTTCCTCGATAATGAACTCAGTAGGTAATTGCTTTAATTTTATAGGTAAAACAAAAACACTAAAATAATCCGAGCATATAACCCTGTGCATACAGGGGTTATTATCATATGTATCTTTCGAAAGAGGAAGAAAAAATCCTCCATGGAGAACAGGGGGAAGTTCCAGAACGCATGCTTCGATTGCTTGTTCAACTCGGTGATATTTACGGGGCGGACAAAATGATCCCGGTCGGTTCTGTACAAGTCGCTGGTGTCTCCTACAAATCCATTGGAGACCCAGGAACCGAGTTCCTCGAAGATCTCGCTGGTAAAGGAGCAAAAGTAAAGGTCTTAACGTTCCTTAATCCAGCTGGTATGGATCTAGAAAACTGGGAGATATTGAAATTCCCAAAAGAATTTGCAAAAAACCAGCTGCGGATCATGGACGCCTTTAAAAGCATGGGTATCGTGATCACTGCGACCTGCACGCCGTACCTTGCAGGAAACCTTCCACGGTTTCGCGAACATATCGCTTGGTCAGAAAGTAGCGCGATCTCATTTTCCAACTCTGTAATCGGTGCGCGGACAAACAGAGAAGGAGGGCCTTCTGCACTCGCTGCAGCGATACTTGGGAAAACACCAAATTACGGACTGCATCTCTGGGAAAATAGACAACCCACCATCAAAGTAAAGATTGAGACCGATCTTATCTTCAATGCGGATTTCGGCGCACTTGGGTATCATGTTGGTAAACAAGTGAAAAACAAAATCCCGTATTTCACTGGAATAAAAGACGCTGATACGGATCATCTCAAAGCACTCGGTGCAGCAATGGCGGCTTCCGGAGCAGTTGCTCTCTATCACATTGAAGGACTCACCCCGGAAGCAGACCTGGTAAAAAAAGATCATCTGGAGACCATCACAGTGACAAAAAAAGAGCTTGACGAGGCATACGCGAAACTTAATACCGGTAAAGAACCTGACATCGTCATCCTTGGTTGCCCACATGCGTCCCTAAGAGAAATATCATCCGTTGCTGAGAAGCTCAGAGGAAAACATTTAAAGAAACCGGTCTGGGTATGCACCTCCCGGATGATGAAAGAAGCAGCAGATCGCATGGGATATTCCGACATCATTGAAAAAGCAGGAGGACACATCGTTGCTGACACTTGCATGGTCGTCTCACCTATCGAAGAAATGGGATACAAGACCACCGGGGTTAACTCTGGTAAAGCAGGGAACTATCTTCCTGGGTTCTGCAAACAAAACGTGTGTTTCGCAAATCTGGACGAACTCCTGGAGGCAGCCACATGATGAAAGGAAGAACCATCTCACCAGGGAAAGCTAAAGGAACAGCATTGGTCTCAAAAGACCCTATCGGGTTCTATGGCGGCATCAACATCAAAACCGGTATTGTCATTGAAAAAGGTCATCCTCTTGAGGGAAAAAACGTCAAAGACAAGATCCTTGTCTTCCCTTGTGGCAAAGGCTCTACTGTCGGCTCCTATGTTATTTATGGGCTGCAGAAGAACGGTGTCGCCCCAAAAGGAATCATCAATAAAGAAACAGAAACCATTGTTGCAACAGGGGTTATCCTCGCAGGGATTCCTTGTGTAGATAAAATCGATATTGATCAAATAAAAGACGGAGACACCGTTGTTCTAAACGCAGATAACGCAACCGTTGAAGTAGCCTGTTGACCTTATAACAACGCACGCATATTCCAGGACACTCCAATTCCATGGACAGGAACTTGATGGTCACCATCAGTATCAGACCAGGAAATCGTTCCATCAATAGTACAATACCCGATTTTCATCCCCATATACGTGGGAAACTTCCATATCTTATTTGTCGCATGGGTAAGGGACAAGCCCCCATTTAATGTTGTTTTTGTTCCATACAATAAGGATTGACTAATAACATACAGTGGATTGATGCTAGGATCTGCTTTAATGCTGAATGCAGAGGGGAGTTTCACCAATGGGAACACCTTTTCATCCTTCTTGGTGATTTTCAGGTTCACATCCTTTAACTCTGTATAAGTTACTCCGCGATCGGTCGTAATCAAGAGGGTACTAAACGGATCTAATGTTGACAAGGCTCCAGAGACAGCCTGGGGGTTTGGAAGATAATTTGCTGCGTAGATGTTCCAACCATTATCTAATGTAAGAGAGAACCAATCCCAGCCACCGATTGCAAGTTTGGTAATCGCATGGGGCGTCCAGGAATGCTCTTGCGAACCTGTTCCTTTCACGGTGTAAGTCTTGCCATCGATCGTGACCGTCCCCGACACATCACAGCCAAGTACTACATAGTTTGCAACCTCGCTTTCAGATTTATCAAACGCCTGTGTCCCGACCGTCCATATCGGTAGAGACCGGGCAGAATAATCTAAATCAATCACAATATCATGCGCTGCATCGATATCAGAATCTTCTGCATGGACATGCCAACGCGGGTACGACCCTTCCGCCCAGGAGTTTTCAAATTGAACCTTCACCCCAGGGGAACTTGCAATAAGCGTCCCTTCCTTCAGAATCCCAAGATAATGCTCCTTGTTTATCATCCCGCCATAGGTTTCACTGTTGTTGCCAAGGACGCTGACGACAAGCAAATCCGGTTTATTGGTCCCAAGCAGATCACCGCGGGCCATATGGTTGAAACTCACTGCGATAGCCCAATCCTTCAACTGGCTTTGGCTATCATTAAAAACAGCGTTAAAATACCACCATTCCCGGGAGATACGCAGCTCGTTGAAATGCACTCCTTCATCCGCCGCTGAGACATCACGTCGATACGCAGGGATAAGAGAGGTTGGTGGAGTTGGAAGCTGAACCGGTGGCAGAGGAGTGACCGTAGTGGTATTATTCCCAGGGGGAGAAGTATGAACATCTGGGAGAATCGAGCTGATATAATCTGCCTTATAGAAAAAAAGCGTAGAAACTACGATGAGTGCTACGATGATGATCGTATCCATTTTTTTAAATTTCATTCTCCACCAAACGATACCGTTATACCATGGTTCTGACGGGAGAATATTAATAGTTATCT
>CAZGIV010000185.1:0-4028 GCA_964526175.1 uncultured Thermoplasmatales archaeon
CACAATAACACCACATCGTTAAATGTACTCTATTATAAAGTCATTTTCACCGATAATGAAAGGAAAAAGGCTGAGAACAACGAATGTTAACAATCGTTAACAGCGTATTGATGCGGCTATTATCATTGGAATCAATTAACCAAATCACCTGTCACATTAAGCTGGTTTAAAAGAAGTAATAATCGTTCTCGATGATTATCATTAAGACAATACAGTTCTGCTGATAACGTGCATAAAAACCATGATTTCAGCTCAATGAATGATATCTCAAGACGGCCTTCATTGTAAGCATGACCTCAGCATCATCGACAATTTCAGACGATTTCTTTTCAACTCATTCCTGGGATGTCATAGGGTTCTTATGCGGGATGCCGATCAACGCTGAAGCATCATTTTCGTCTTCAATAGTCAAGTATTGGCACGGTTTTAAGACTCATGGTTTTTTGTGCGGATCAAATGATGAAAAAAAGAGGAAAAAAAGAGGTATTAATTTAGGAACCACAAAATCAAAAACAAGACCAGGGTCCCCGTCATGTCCTTATCCAATGTCGGTACGTTCGTCGCTCCTGCCTGGATATGGAAAGTCATTTTCCCAAATCCAAGCATGAACCCAAGCTTCGCAGTCATGGGCTCATCAGGGACAAGTTGAGCTAATGTCCCATTAATGTGGCGATTGCCTATCCAAAGCAATCCGCCGTCACTTGTGATGTTCCACCAGATATCCAGTGCGGTGACGTTTCCTATATTTATAATGGTGAAGCCGCGTTGATTGAACCTAAACTCCAAAGTCGCATTTTCTATTGATTGATGTTGTTGGAAGGGTTCCGTATCGGACTTTTCCATCGGATTTTGTTCATTTCCTGCCATCGCAGTAATCGGTAGAATAGCTGCAATTAATAGCGTACAAACAAGGATACAAATTATCCCTTTTTTCATAGTTTTATTCCTCCTTACAGAATGATAAAGTCCCTTGCTTATTTAAATCTTTGTAAGGTCGAAAAAAGTATGCAGGGGAAGAGATGTGACCATTTGAAAATAGGTTCTTAGATGTGAAAAATAAACAAACAGATGATTTTATATTAGAAACTAAACCTGTTTCTTTGGTTTTCTTAAAAACCCAATTAAAAAATATAAAATTAATGTTAAAATCAAGATACATGTTAATCCTAATACTATTATACCTGTCAAGGACAAAGCAAGAAAAAAACCATCTTTTGTTGTTGCTACTGTATACGAGATTTTCCCGGGGTGAATATCTGGAATCGCTATTAATGCATATGTCAAAGAAGAAATCAACCCCAAGATACCTGTTACAATTATGGACGTTATTATGGCAAATGATAGATTTTTCCAATCTATTTTCATACAAATTTGAATGTAAGTTTTCATATAATAACTTATTTTGGAAGTTATCAGCAAATTAAAAAATGTATGCAGAGGAAGGGATTTGAACCCACGTTTACCGGTTAAATTCTGAGTGATGGATAATAATTACTCCTGTAAAAGTCCACAATTTCATAGGTTTTTTCAGGTTATCCTTGGGGGGTCATAGGGTTCTTGTGCAGGATGCAAGTCAAACAGTAATTTTGGAATAGGTATGAACAATCCTGGACCATAATAAAAGAATGTACCTGGTTCAATCAACATCAATAATCTCCATGCAAGTATCGCCTTAGGGCTGTTCCTGGGATGATTCCAATAATTATTACTGAAATTATAATCGTATCCAACACACGGGATTAAAATATTGCATACATTCCTAATGAAATTATTATAGGAAATATTTCCTTTTAACGAAACAAGAAGGATTCCTATTAAGTTGCCTTTGATTTCGTTTGAATTAATAGTAATTCCTCCACTAGAGCAAAAATGAATTCCTACCAAGTTATTCCTAAATCTGTTAAAGTTAAAAGTTAGATTTGTGCCACCTCCAAATTCCACACCCTTTGAACACTGCTCAATAGTATTACCATTAAATTCACAGAAAAAAGAACCACTTAGAAGGATTCCTTGCCATGACATAAATTTTATCGTATTGTTGTACATACTGGTATTATAATTAGAACGAAGCTCAAATCCAGTTAAACCAAACAAAATCTTATTATTAGCAATTATACTTTCTTGAGAATTCGTTACTAAATTGTATGAAGTAAATAGAATTAAGTTTTTGATTATCTGAATGTTATTGCACTGTTCTATTATTATTCCACAAGTATAATGAGATAATAGGATATTATCGGAAAGTAGACAATTCTTGCAAGAATTAATATCAATCAATGTTTGAAGAGCATTCCTTATTGTGAAACCCTGAATAGTAACTTGTGAGCAATTTAATATTTGAATGACAATTATATCACTGTTTCCGTTGATTACTGTAGTTTTTTTATTTTCACCAAGTAATTGTATAGATTTATTGATAAAAATACTTTCAACGTAAGGGGATTTATCATCGAAAACAAAGATGGTATCGCCATCCATAGAGGTGTTAATAGCCTCTTGAATTGTTGAATAATTTCCTGGTCCAGTTCCACCGACATATAACCAGTTACTTTCAGATGATTGTTCATATGCTTTTTCTATTTTTTGTGCAATTCCTGGAATGATACAGGTTCCAATAAATAAAAGAACGATTCCCACGGTCATAAACTTCTTTGTCATCACTATACCTCTTATGCTATGCTAATACATGACATGTAATATAACTATGTTATTTAAATCTTTTTTTGAACAAAATTATGCAGGGGAAGGGATTTAAACCCGTGTTTACCAGTACGACAAGGATTGACAAAGAAGAAATCTCCTATCGTCTTTCCCTTACTTTACAGATTATAAGAACGACCAAACAATCATTTCCTTACTTGCCTTATTTTTATGATGGTCTACTGCCTCAAAACGTATCTCATATTTATGATTGAATATCCCAAATGAAAATCTTTGGTTTAGTTCCCTTCTTGAAATATAAAAGGTATACGGTTTAAGTAAACCACCATACCCACCGATTTCTTTGCCATTCACATAGACCGTTATGAAATAAACATCGATTAAATAATTATCTGAAACATTCACACGAAACACCATATCTCCCAAAAACAGCGTTGCATTAGGGTTGTTCAGCGGAAGTAATTGCATTAGCCGAAAATAAACAAAACCCTTCTCAGGGCTTATAATCGTAATGACTGGAGGCTCATAGTCAAAATAACCTAAAGGATACTGGTCAACATTATTTCCTCCATAAATATTGTACGCGGAATCCCCTACACCATCCTGATTATAATCGTTATCCGTGTAATCATACCAATAGTTACCACCTGAAGGATACCCGTTATCCCAACTATTACAGCAGGCATCTCCGGCGCCACAATCGATGAAATGATTATGATAGATTTTATTTCCACATGAACTTCCATAATGGTCTCTTATATCGATGCCGCCGGATTCATTAAAGAAATTCCCGACAATGACATTATCATTTGATTCTCCATAGAAATACATAAGACTCTGGTCCATACTATTATTCAACCACGAGTTATTATTTGATGAAAATGCTATTGGACAATTACCCTTATCAATGTGATTATTTTGAACGGTGTTGTTCGAAGAAGTATAAAGACTTATTCCCCCACCACCGATGGTCAGGAGAATAGTGTTGTTTGTGATAACATTATGATTCGAGAAGAGAAGGTCGATTCCTATTGCTAAACCTGACAGTAATATGTTATTCGATGCCGTGTGAGCATCGCAAAAATCAAACGCTATACCATAAGTAGAAAAATCTTTGATAATATTTTCAGAAATCGTTGAGTTATTTGCGTTGACCCTAACTCCCGCTATTTTTGCGTTTTCAATGGTAAACCCAGTTATCGTTACAAAAGTCGCGGTAATATTCATTCCATTTTCTCTTCCATTTCCATCAATGATAGTTCCAACTTTATTTTCTCCGATTATAGTAAGAGATTTCCCCACAAGTAAGTTTTCATGGTAGGTCCCATTGTAAACAAAAATGGTATCTCCATTGCTTGCATTGTCAA
>CAZGIV010000186.1:0-4027 GCA_964526175.1 uncultured Thermoplasmatales archaeon
TTTTCAAATATTTTTTCACCAGTTCAATCGCACACAAATTTCCGCACATCGAACAGGTCTTCATATCCTCCGAAGGTGACCGTTTCGCCCGATACTCCTTCGCTTTTGATGGATCGATACAAAGAGCAAACATTTTCTCCCAATCAAGAGCCTCCCGTGCTGCACTGAACGCCGAATCGATGTCCCGATCAACACCTCGTGCAAGATCAGCAGCATGCGCAGCAATCAGAGTCGCAACAACCCCATCGCGGACATCGTTTTTATCAGGCAGACACAGATGCTCTGCCGGTGTGACATAACAGAGGAAATCAGCGCCACAAAAACCAGCAAACGCTCCTCCAATGCCCCCAACAAAATGATCATACCCAGGGGCGATATCCGTCACCAAGGGGCCAAGAACAAAATACGGTGCATCCTTTGTCACCGCCTTCATCACCTGGATATTTGCTTGAATATCAGAAAGAGGCATATGACCCGGACCTTCCACCATAGTCTGCACCCCGAACTTCCGTGCTTTTTCAACCAGCTCACCGATAATGAGTAACTCCTGGAATTTCGCACGATCGTTCGAATCAGCAAGTGCACCAGAACGCATACCGTCCCCAAGTGAAAGCGTCATATCATATTTCTTCGCAATCTCCAAGAGATACTCGAAGTTCTTGTACAATGGATTCTCCTGATCATGATGAAGGATCCATGCCATATGAAACGACCCACCGCGAGAAACCATAGGAATAAGCCTCTTTTGCTTTCGCAGACGCTCAACGCTTTCTTTGGTAATACCTACATGGACAACCGCGAAATCAACACCCTGTTTCGCCTGGGATTCAACCATCGAGAACATATCATCCTCAGTCATATCAACAATCGAGCCACGCTTCTTAATTGCCTCAATCCCAGTTTGATAAATAGGAACCGTACCAAAAGGAACCCGTACTGACTTCAACAACGAACGACGGATCTTGTCAAGGTCACCACCGGTGGATAAATCCATCACCGCATGCACACCAGCAGCGACCGCTATTGTTGCTTTCTCTACCTCCTCCTTCAAAATACAATACTCACGGGAGGATCCAATATTCGCATTCACCTTCACCCGCAAACCCTTCCCAATCCCAAGGGACGATGGCGCATGAATCGGATTATACGGAATCACTATATGACCAGCAGCAACACCTCTGCGAACCACCTCCATATCAATCTTCTCAGACCGTGCAACACGCTTCATCTGTGGAGATATATTCCCCGCTTTCGCCTCAGAGATCTGCGTCATACCAACCTCCTAATGACTTCTTTATATTAATACTTTCAATCGTATGAAATACATGTAAAGACTCAAATAAGACTGCAGCGAAACCATAATACTAAAAACCGCATGATATATACAGTTCCTTGAAATATTTTTGTGGGCGAGACAATGAACTCCATCCTCAAACTCTTCTCAGATCATGGGACGTTCGTCCTTCCGGAGGCACTCACCTATATTTTCTCAAAAGAAAACCCTGATGATTTTGCTGCATTTCTGATTAAAAGCCTCAGAGAATACCCTTTATTCCTAGCATTAGATACCATAAAAACCATTGAAGAATCAACCCAGCAACTCACCGAAAAACCGACGCTACCACCAATACCGATTTTAATATCACCAACACCCCCTATCGAAAAAACCATTGAAAAGGAGTTCCAAAAAAAGATACTGTCAAAAATGTACAACAGAACCACTTTGACCAGAGAAACCAACGACGAAGAAGACGAAGACGATACCGAAGAAGACCAGACACCAGAAGAGAAAAAGCCACTCCAACCTCTTGAGATCAAAACAGTGAAAAGCTGGAGGCCACTAGCCCGAGACTACGACTCAGAAGTACGTATCATCACCGATGTCACCGGGAAACGAACCAGCGAAGGCACCACCCAAGACTTCGTCAATTTATTCAGAGATCGTTATCAAACGATAAAAAAAATCCTTACCACACAACGACGGGAAATCGCACGGTTCATCCCTATCAACCGCATCAAAAAAACAATGCCTGATGTACAGCTCATCGGCATCGTAAAAAACGTGAAAACAACACATAACGGACACCGACTCATCGAAATCGAAGACGACACTGGGTCTGCCACACTCATCGCATTGAAAGCAAACACAGAAACAATGCAACAAGCAAACGAAATCATGCCAGACGAAGTCATTGGTGTGATAGGAAAAATCAGTAAAAACGGTGACCTAATCATCGTTCAAAACATCATCTATCCGGACATAAAAATGCACCATGAACGAAAACGTATTGAATCACCCCTCTGCGTCGCATTCCTCTCCGACGTCCATATGGGGAGTAAAATGTTCATGGAATCGGAATGGAACGCGTTCCTGCGTTGGATCAACGGTAGTCTAGGGAATTCCCGACAACGAGACGTTGCTAGTAAACTCAAATACCTCGTACTGCCTGGTGACCTTGTCGACGGAATTGGTATCTATCCAAACCAGGAAAAAGAACTTTCTATCAGCAATATCTATGAACAATACCAAGCACTCGCACAACAGTTCGCGTTTATCCCAGACCATATCACAGTACTGCTTCAACCAGGGAACCATGATGCGGTACGACCAGCGGAGCCACAACCCGCATTTGAAAAAGAAATCCGAGACCTCTTCTCAGGAAAAGAATTTATTTTCATTGGAAATCCCAGTTACTTCTCACTGCATGGTGTTGATATCCTCTCCTACCATGGTCAAAGCCTTCTTGACTATTCGACAAACATCCAATCACTTAGCTACAACGAACCAACCGAGGTCATGAAACTCATGCTGAAGAAACGGCATCTTGCTCCAACCTACGGAGGGTACACCCCGCTTGCTCCAGAACATGAGGACTACATGCTCATTAAACAGGTCCCAGATATCTTCGTCACTGGTCATGTCCATACGTCCTACATTGATTACTACCGAGGCGTCACCCTCATCAACGCCTCCAGTTGGCAGTCACAGACATCCTATCAAAAGATGATGAATTTCGTCCCTGATTCAGCAAAACTTCCTATCGTCGATTTGAAGACCGGGAATGCTACTGCAATGGATTTCAGCAAAGCATCTGCTTAAACCAAAGAGAAAGAAATTTTGTCTTTTTTATATAAACCAACATACAAACCTTTAAGTGAGTTACCACCATGTAGAAATTATTTATTTTCAGAGCATGAGAACCATGGATGGGGAGTTATCTAAAGATGTCGCTGCAAGTCCAGCTATGCGCGCTTATTTTCAACAGTTGCAGAATGATATCGACACCTGCTACACCATCGCGAATTCCGCACGAAAAAAAGGATTCGACCCTGAACTAACTGTCGAAATCCCCCAGGCACTTGACCTCGCAGCTCGTGTTGAAGAACTCGTCGGACCAAAAGGAATCGCAACAAAAATCAGACAAGCCACACAAAGAATCGGCAACCGAGAACTCGTCTCATTAGAAATCGCACGAATGATCGCAGACCGGAAAACCTACCGATTTGACACCGTAGAACAAGCACTTGACCAAGCAATACGAACAGGATTAGCTATCCTCACCGAAGGAGTGTTAGTCGCTCCTCTTGAAGGAATCGCAGAGGTACGAGTCGGACGTAACAACGACGGTACAACCTATGTTGACTTGTACTTCTCAGGACCTATCAGAAGCGCAGGAGGAACTGGCCAAGCCATGAGCGTGCTGATTGCAGATGTCGTACGACGTGACCTTGGCATCGGCCACTACGTCGCAACACAAGGAGAAATCGAACGGCTCAAAGAAGAAATCCCCTTATACAAAAGAGTACAACATCTCCAATACCTCCCCTCTGTTGACGAGATCGACCTAATCATCAAAAACTGCCCAATCTGCATCAACGGCGAAGGAACAGAGGATGAAGAAGTCGCCGGGTACCGAGACCTTCCACGCATCGGAACAAACCGCTTGCGAGGAGGTGCCTGCCTTGTCATCGCAGAAGGTCTCTGCCTTAAAGCACCAAAAATCCACAAACACATTAAAAAAATGAA
>CAZGIV010000187.1:0-4018 GCA_964526175.1 uncultured Thermoplasmatales archaeon
AGCAATGCTGATTTAGGAAGCGTATTTACCTTATAGTTCACAATATCCTTTGAGACCGTTGTCGTAACCACTAAGTCATTGTAAGGCACGACCCCGTTTCGTAGTACTGCTGCAGATCGTCCGAGGACCTCAACAGATGCTGGTATCAACGCACGAAACTCCTCTGCGGTGTTTGCGTTTTTGAAGACAATGAGCATTTCTTGCTGCGCGTTTTTCAGAAACGCAGGCGTATTATGCTGTCGGAGCTCCACGCCACGTATCTTCACCGTCCCGTCCTCAAATACCCCATAGTACCTCGTTAATGCACCGACCCCGGTGGCTTTACTGGGGAGAAACACGATCCATTTATAGTGGCCTTCCACATCCAGACGAATTCCGGTACGAGTACTGATCATCCTGGAGAGATGAAACGGACGGACGCACCCGGGGGAGCCTTTGACCCAGAGCGAGTCAACAATGCCGTGAAGCACTTCATAGCCTGCCTGTTGCGCGACCTCAGATGCGGTCAGCAAGATATCGCGGCTGAAGGCAGTGATGCTCTCATGACATTCGATGCGTCCATACCTAGCGTTCCGATACCCGGTGTACCCGAAACAGACCACAAGAACCCATTTCCATGCCTTCTGTAGCTCCAGGTAGGTCGCAGAATCGTACTGTTTGTTTTTTGCTCGTGCTTTGAAACAGAACCTGCGGTGTAAAATCGGTTCGAGGACCTCCAGGAGCAACCCTTTCTGCCTCTGGCAGATATGATAACCAAGTTGAGGCACACGTTTGATGGAGTTAGAGCAGCAAGCGCAGAGTATTGTTTCAGGGCTGATGTTATGAACCACCATGATGTTAGGGTATAACGAGGCGTAATCCAACTCAAGAACATCCTCATGAAGACCAACCACCGGCTCAAGAACCAATCCACCCCGGTCTGCGATGAGGAGCTCTTCAGCAGTCTTCCAATTCTCCGGCATGGTTTTCTTCCAGGGAATGAGGTATCCTTTTTTCATTGCGGCGTTGATTTCAATCTGACTGATAGCGGTCCCTGGGCCGAGACGTGAGAGCAGTTGCACAGGGATATTCGAACATCGTGCGATATCAAGAATACCGCGAAACCCGCTTTCCCCGTAGAAGAACGACTGCGCGGTATCCAGATGAATCCGGCCCTGCAGCGTGTAGAACGCAGGTCGATATACGATCCGTCCGTAACTGAAATACGATTTTGCTTTTTTGACCGGCCGTAGATTGTTTTTCCTCTGATTTATCTCCCTCCCTAGATTCATGAGATGTTCGATACCGCAGATTTTCGCACGATGATACAAAAACGGAAACAACAGGCTGTCCCCATTGACGGTTGCGATCACATCAGGGTTGATCTGCTGGATCTGATCTAGTGTGGAAAGAATCGTATCTGTTTCATTGTCTTCTTTGATTACCTCGTCATTTATGGTCATCCCGGGGAGCGGCTCCTGAAACGACGGGACTTCTTTTTTTTGTACTAGACCAAGGCGCAGTGTCTTAAGGAAGGGTACCTCGTAATCAAGTGCCCATTGTTCATCCTCGCAAGCGAATCGTCTCCCGTCCCATGTCACCTGCGCATGGCAAAACACGCCACGTTCCTGGAGGTACCTGGTGGGAAGGCGTATATCAACATTGAACAACTGATACGTATGAAAACCACCCCATGAGTCTATCAAGCGTGCCAGTGTATGCAGCGAGTGCATGGTTTTTGGTACCACTTCTAAAACCATGGTGTGCCTTGGTGAGCCAAGCGTGAGTTTTGCAGGGGTCAGCTGCAGTCGTTTCACCTGAGGCAGCAGTTCTAACGCCTTCGCAAGTGCGGAGATATCTGTTGACGGTGTATGTACATAAAAACAGGGTTCGTACGACTCGTCAACTCGGGTTGCTTTCCCGTTTTGCAGCAGCCAGGTGACCATGACGTTTTTCTCATAGTCTGGGTACACGTCAAGGATGGTCCCGCGCAACATACTCTCGGAGCATCCGTAGTGTTTTCTCATGTTCTACTAAAATAGACATCACGATTGGTTCGAACGGGTTAGGGTTGCTGATGTTACTGCCTGCTGCTGCGTGTTTCCGCGCATGGTTGATGAGCTCATCAAACGCCTCCTGGTCGATTGTGCGTAACGCGCGTTTGAAATCATTCCATTCCCACCCGAATGATTCAACGACCATGCGGAACGTCGGGACCGTCCGGCCCATCAGATCACCATTCCGAACTCTTCCAGACGGAGTTGTCCTTCTGCACCATGAACAATCGTTGCGCTCTTCTGCTTCTTAACCAGTTCAAGAGCGGTGCACTGTTCGAACTGTTTCATTCGTATGATTTCATTGACGCTATCATACAGTCTTTTCCCCAGGCCTCTTGATGGCGAGAGCGGCATCGTATCTACATTGGTAAATACCGTGATGAGATGGTATCTGATAGTGAGGTGCTGTATCTTCTGAAGATCTGATGAAAGCAGTGTCTGTGCTTCCTGAACAGGGATCTCAGGGTCGAGGTACAGTGCAGGCAGCATCCCGATGAGGAGGGTTCGTGGACTGCGTTTCTGGATCATCGGCTCGAGCAGTTCCTGGATGATGGTGGAGAGTTGGTAGACGGTGAACGCTCTGCTCATCACCACATTCTGTAATACCTCAAGTTGATCTAGCTCTGCCATGCGTGCGTACCGAGCGATTTGATATGGATTGGCCCGCATCCCGCCGTCAATGTAGATTGTTTCACTTCGGAACGTTCGGTAGGTGTTGACGCAGAGCTGGTCTGGCAGATTTGCGATAAGACCGCTGTTCCCATCAACGAGTGTCAGTTCCCCTGCTTTAAAACCACCACAGAGACGGTCCAGTTCTGCTATCCCCGAAGAGACGATGATGTCAGGTCGCACGACATGGACAGCGGATGTGTTCGTATGAGCGATCTCAATATCCTGTGCTGCACGGCTTTTTTTCATGGAATCTGCCTCCCTTAAAATAGGTGTAGGAAAGAAAACATAGGCGGTTCTGTCTTAAAAAGCTGAATCAGAGGTGAGTGAAAGTATTCGAAGAGATGCTTGTGTTTTTATCGGAGAAGTTGGTTCATTCGCATCGCATTCTCGAGCATCACATGATTATTGTTGAAAAACACGTATACTGTTTTTGGGTTGTTGGTAAGAATACGTGTTTGTATCTCTTGGAGCTCCTGATCTGAATAATCATGGGAGTACCAGTTAGTCCGACCATGGATTCGTTCGTAGACAACATCTTTACTCATGATGGTTCTTGGGAGTTTTGGTGCATCGATACTGACTAGGAGAATACCGTGTTTTTTCCCCCATGTGATCAGTTCATTGGTAAACAGGGTGGGATGACGGAATTCGACAGCGAGTTTTTCTGTCCCTGTTTTTTCGATGAAGTGTTCTAGTGTATCGATATCGGTGAAGGATGGCGGGAGTTGTAAGAGATAATAATGCACCAGGTCTTCTAATGGCGCGAAGAGTTTTTTGAACCGTTGAAAGCTCTCGGCTGCTGATTTGCTGAGTTTTTGAAAATGGGTAATGGAGCGATGGACTTTCAGTATCCATGCAAGGCTTTTGCCTTTTGTCGCCCAGGATTTGACCATGTTTGGGTAAGGGAATCGGTAGAAGCTCATGTTTAACTCAATGGCGTTTAATCGCGATTCTTTGACGTACCAGTCAAGGGAGTTTCCTATGTTCCAGTCGTATGACCATCCTGATGTCCCAACATAGATCGTAGTCATTGATTCTGAGAACGATTGTTGTCTTCTTATCCTTTTTTCTGTTCCTTGAATACTTTCATTCATCTACAATGGAATTATAAAAACCCCGATACACATTCCGCCTGCTATGACGACGTTTGGACAGCGTGTGAAGACGGCATGGAGGAATATCTATCCGATCCAGGATTCTGTAGATGAGAAAAAGAAGAAAAGGAAGTAGCTCTATACGATATGTAGGAGAATTTTATGTGTTATCGGTATTCAGTCCCTGGCCCTGATTCGTTGGTGAAGCGATTTTCT
>CAZGIV010000188.1:0-3962 GCA_964526175.1 uncultured Thermoplasmatales archaeon
TGGAAGAGTTCAGTGATGGCACACGTATCTTTATTCGGTTCCAAATCCTTGTTAAAAAGTAGGTGGTTTTAATTGAATCCTGATATAAAAAAGAAAAAGGTAAAGAGCACACTCAAAACTAAGACTACAAAATCAGAGCATGTCCTCATTGATCCCGAGGGATGGAAAGATTCCAATGGACAGAGAGTTATCGCGGAATATCATAAGAAGGATACGGCATCACAAGCTGAAAATGAAATGCAAGACGAGATGAATGATGATAAAAAATCATCGGATACAGAAACTGCAGGTGATTCATCAGAACAGAAGTTGAACATATCACGGATCTTAGATATCTCTACAGTAGAGGTGATAACGTACGCTATTTTCCGTGCCATATTCGGTAAACGTATCCATATCCCATTGAAACGCGAGGGCTCTATGGATATGGATATCGCGGTTGAGAATAACGATATCATCGTAAACACCAATGATGTTTCATTTTTACCACCGGAGCTGCAAATCTGGCGCATTATTTTCACGTATAAGAATAAACCAATAATAGAATACGGTCGCGGAATCAAACGCAGCATGAAGATTCACTACGGTAGTGCGCTTATCTTCCTGCTGGCAATGTGGTCGGGGGGTAGAAAAACCAGAAAAGCCCAGGAGAAAAAAGCCGCTCAAATCGCAGAATTAGAAAAAACCCACGACAGCGAAGGAAAAAATAAGACAAATAAAAAGAAAGGCACTGATAGTGATGACCGCTAAAACGGTACAACCTACACCTGAAGCTCATCAAGCCTTTCTACAGGATATCCAGCGTAACATCCGGCGGATCCTATCCGAAAATTACAAGCTGAAAAAAATTTCCGTCGAGTACATTGCTGCAGGCGCCGCTCGACTTTCAAATCCGATAAAAATCACCGGGGAGAATGAAAAGGGTGAAAAAATCCGTTACTTCGCTAAGATCACCGGCAGTAACGATATTTTGTCAGTCCGCTACATCCAGTTCCTCAAAAACATTTATCTTCGGATGAATACACAACAACCAATCTTCGAGGTTTACGAGACGACAGAAGATATGGTCCGAGATCAATACGAGATGATGCGCGCCATCTACAAAAGCGGAATACCAGCTATAAAACCGTATGGCTATCATTGGATAAACGGTTCTCAGTGGCTATTGGTGGCAGAATTTCTCGACGTAAAACCATTCTCCATGCTTGAGAAGATTGACCCAAAACAAATAGACCTGGTCTTCAACTATATGAAAATGGCGCATCATAAGAAGATTTTTCATGGGGATATCAAACCAGATAACATATTGGTGGGGGATAAGATTTACATCTTAGATGCCGGCCACTTCCGTAAGAACGCACCCGCAGCAAAGAAGCAGGCATATGATCTCGCTTGTATGATAAGCTCTTTTCTTGAGTATCAGCCGGTCGAGGAAATAGTGAAGATTGCTCAGAAATACTACTCACATCGGTATCTTCAAGCCGCCGCGGACTACATCGAACTCATTCAGATGCGCCCAGACATCCATTTTACCGACGAAACAAAGCAAAAACTTCTGAACCTTCTAAAAAGTAAACAAAGAAGAAGATATCGAAAAAAGAAATCACACTGACGTACCTTCCTTATTATCGTGTAGAGATATGATAACTGCCATAGCACGCACGTCTAATACTTGCTATGGTAATGGTAAACATGAAAAAAAAAATTAATGTAATAGATTTAGATAGCACATTACTGCCCTACAATTCGTTGATACATTTCGGATGGCGTTTTATGAAAAATCGCCGATGTTTCATTCCATTATTACTATATTTAACACAACGAATGACGGGAAAAATAACAAAAGATGATTATCTTAAAAAAATTCTGATTACTGTAAGAAAATCAACGCAGTATGAAAAAAAAGTAAAAAAGTTTGGTCTTTCATTGTATGATGACATTCGTTGGCCAATGTTACGTTTTATCTTGGAAAACACCGATAAATCCACGATCAACATACTCTGTACAGCATCACCTGAAGATTATGTTAAATATCTGTGTGAAAAACTAGGTTGGCCGTACATAAGCAGTACACTAGATAACAATAACGAAAATTTCATTCATATATTTGGGCATAACAAAGTAATTGCTGTAAAAAAAATGTATCCAAAACAAAAGTATACCTATAATTTAGCTATGTCAGATAACATAAGTGATAGGGGACTCTTGAAATTATTTGATCAATCGTATCATATAAAAAATGGTAAAAGAGTAAAGGTAAACTCAACAAAATAAAAGGTGGTAAGAAAAATCTGCTTACCTTCATTTTAAATTGTCGAAGATGCAACTTTTATAAAAAAACAGAGTTACTTACTCGACTTACTTTTTTCCTTTTGATGTTTAATAAGAGCTACGGCGTGCAGTTCTACTCGCATACCTTCTTTGGTATCCTCAACGGAGAACTTCCACTGCTCCAGGTTCGCATCCAAATCCATAAACCATTTCTTAAGCTCAAGACTCTTCGCCTTTAAATCAGCTCCTACATTTGTTTTTGCCATAATCATAGACTCCTTACTTGAGGATAGACCTGTGCAATTAAAAATTTTTTACTTTGCATTGTCTATCACTTTGATTACTCCATCGTCATGTTCTTATATCAGCATATCTTAAAAACAACTAAAGAACAGTATAAAAACAATGTAAAATGGAAAGAAACGAGTGTTACACTGTCTGTAGACTGACAAGAATATGGTTTAGATCTTTTATACGTGGAGGCATAAACCGTGTTAATGCTTGTCCGATGCAAGATATGTATTAAAAAAAGGAGATGGGAGCGGTTAAGCAGAGTGGGATGCTTAGATGAGTGGAAAAGAATACGTTGCTCAACCTCACTATATGGTTTTAAGTCTCTTCCCAGATGCGTTTAAGGATTCCGGTTCTGTCATCAACGAAGACGTACTCAATAGTTTATTACTTTGTTTGCTCCATCGTCATTAGGTTATATTAGCATATCTTAAAAATAATTGAAGAACAGTATAAAATCAATGTAATATGCAAAGAAACGAGTGTTACAAAATCTGTTATAGATGTATTAATGTTTTACCTTTTTCTATCGCAGAGGATGTTCGAAATATTCTTTGATTTTCTTTAGTTTCACTTGTAAAGTTTTTCATAAAACTTGGATTGAACTGATACTACTGGAACTAATAAGTCATACCCCTAAAACTCGTTTTCACAAGTTTCCAATAACTATAATAATTACAAGAAAATATATGGATAGGGACAACCTATCAGACCTCCTGTGATGAAAGACTCCATACTTTTCTATGGAGTTGGCGACATACATCGTATATCACTGAAAAACATATCTGATGAGGCGGAAAAAATGAAGAAAAAATCATCTCAACATTTTATAAAGAAGAAGACAAAACTAGCGGAAAAACAATCCCTGATAGACAACGACATAACTGAAATATCTCAAAGGATTATGGTGGAGCTAGAAACCGCTAGTTCCAAGGATTTATCAGAAGCCAAATATGCAAAAAAGATATTACAATTATCAGATCTTGATTATACAAAAAACCTATTTCACGAGATAGAAAGTGTTCCATCTGGACCTGAACGCGTTATCGAAAAAAGAGCAGTGATACAGGCTTTGTTGCTTTCTACGTGGTTGCAGAGACTCTATTTTATCATCAGAGCCGCTCTGATGTCGGTCCTAGGTGGGGTCGTTACATTCTTTTACGTATCGTTCTTTGGCCAAATAGGTGTTTTTTTGGCAGTTGTCATGGGTGTGCTTATTTTTATCATTGGGTTGATTGTAACAAGATTATTTGATACACAAATAGTCAAGGCCACAAAATATATCGTCAGACGTTTGGGTCATCATAAAAAGATTAGGGAATTTATCATGAATCACTTCTAGACGAAATGTGAATCTGAGGTGTGAAAGAAAGTCATAACTCTAATGTGATTTATGATGG
>CAZGIV010000189.1:0-3809 GCA_964526175.1 uncultured Thermoplasmatales archaeon
ATGGTTGTTAAACGTGTTCGAGTGAAAGAACATATAAAAACTTTATGAAAAAGCAGGCTTTGCACATAAACTTTTCAAACCTTAATATTGCACATAAACTCTGGGGGTATCATCTCCTTGAAATCAATCTTAATCCCAATCTCAAACATCTCCTGAATGAGCACACAAATGTTGTGAACTAAACACTTGCACATTATCTCGTTGACCTGTGCAATATCATTCTTTGTTCTCAGATTGGCCCCCTGTTTTCTTTTCATCATGCTGAATACTGATTCTGCATTGCTTCTTTTATGGTAGTGTTGCATGAAATCTTCTTTGTTGTCTTTGAAATACCGATACATTGCATTCCAGATAGCAAAACCTCCAGCCCTGCTCTTTGCATTCTTCTTGAATGGGATAAATGGTATGGCTCCGATGCTACTTACTAATCCAAGATTTTCTCTTGATGAATATCCCATGTCTGCGGTTACTTCTTTGATATCGAAGTATTTGGCAGTATCATGCAGTAGATCAGAGAACATAAGGGTATCATGTGTATAACCATCGGTTACTTCTACGCTTGTTATGATGTTGGTTTTCACTCCCGAGAATAAATGTGCTTTTTTAAATAATCGTTTCTGTGTGTTTCCAGTTCTTATGTTAAACCATCGTTGGAACATTGATGTGCTGAAGCCACTGGCATCAACAGCGAAGTTCTCTTCCACCTGTTTTAATGGTAATGCGGAAACTGTTATAAGTTCCTTGAATACCTGTTCCAATGCAGGATTATTCAGATATTTCAGGATTGTATTGAAATGGGGAACGTGTTCGATATATCCGAGTTGTTGTGCCATTCGTATATCTGACTCGGTTCTTCGACTACTGAAATCGAGATAGGTTTTCAAACAGATACTAAAAATCATTTCACCCATATTCGTAGGAGGTCTACCATTCCCTTTGTATTTCTGCGGCGGAATATTGGAAGCCAACTCATTGAGAAGTTCCATAAACAGGATTTTCTCCTGTGTCTGTGCTTGGTTGTAGGCTTCCCAATCCTGTGCGTAAACCTTTTTAGATGTGATCTTTATGTCACTCGGGGCAGTGATACTCATTTTATCGTTGCTCCAGACCAGGGGAAGTTCACGCTTCTCTTGGTCATTTATTGTTAATCCGTATTCTTCCAGGGTTGTAAATTGTACTTTTCTCCTGTTGTTACATGGTTTTCTCTCCTTATATACTCCTGTAGGGGGTGATTGAAAGTATTCGCCGTTTTTCTTTGAAAAACTGCTTTTAATATAGAGTTTTATTTGCATCTTTTCCTTAGTTTTTTGTTGTTTTTTATTTATTAATATATAATCTGTTTATTTATAAATTATATACTTTCAATATTTGATAGTTTCAAATTGTGATACTATCACATTATGATACTTTCAAAAAGTGAAAGTATAATATAGTGGTATTGATATATAAGGTAGGAGGTTAGTAGAATACGTTGAAAATGTTTATATATGGGGGAAAATTTATCTTATTCAGGAGGAATATAAAATGATTGTAAGAAAAACAAGCATACCAATAGGTATTTCAGTGTTTTTGATACTAATTCTTGGAACCTTACCAATTACTACCAGCAGCGATTTGCCAAATACAGTTGACTGCAAGAATGGTAATCTAGTTGATGAAGTGAACGTACGGTGTCGTGGACCATATTTCTTTGAAATTTTAGAAAGAAATAGTGTCTTTAGGATTACTTATAGCCATACCTACAATGGAGTTCTGACGATTTCTGAGTGTGTTAATGTGACAAAAAGAGACGGGACCCTTTTGTTTTCTGATACTCAGACGGACACTTTTCCTAATGATTATTTAGTCACCTGGCAATACTGGGTGTTTCCAGATTTTAAGGACGCACATTTTCTATTTGGTCTCTTCTATGTTAACGTAAGACTTGTTGTTGAGAATGACCAATCCAGTAAAATTATTAGGATCCCTGGGTTGATCTTCGGAATTTCTGCTATAATACTGGATCATAACGGTACGGTGATTGCTCCTTGAAGGAGTTTGATAGAATTAATATGTTAAATATGAATAAACACTATGTTGTAACAATCGTACTCTTGTTCATCGGACTTGCGTGTATTCCAGGCATCCAAGCATATGAGAATCAAAATCCAATGCAACAATCTTCTCACCCAAATTCTGAATGTAACACAATTTACGTGAATGATGACAACATGCAAGGGCCGTGGGATGGAAGTATTGAACATCCCTATCAATATATTCAAGATGGCATCGATAAGGCACGAAATAATGACACCGTGTTTGTTTTCCGCGGCACCTACACGGAACACCTCAAAATTCTACTGAAGTCGATAGAGTTAATCGGTGAAGATAAGGAAGACACTATTATACAAGGGATTGTTGCTTTAAATTTCTCTCGTTTGACAACAGTGAGTGGATTTACGATTCAACAAAACGACGCGCCATCTCTTTCGACGGTGAGTATAATGTTTTCATCTCGATGTACCATCACTGGAAACATTGTAATGAACCATCAAAATACTAATTGTATCGTGATCTTCTTTTCATCACACTGTGATATTAAAGGAAACACGATTAGACATACAAACTATGAACCTAGTGATCCTGCCATTCTTGCTCAGTTCTGCGCTCATATAAATATCTCTGGAAACACCATGGATAATCACGGGATTGGCATCGGTCTCATGTTTGTGCATTCCCTAATTATTTATAATAATACTATTACAAACAGCGGGGATAGCATTATCCTTTTCTTTGCGAGAAAAAATCTCATCTATAAGAACGTCATTCAGAACGGGAGATATGGGATAGATATTTGGGCGGGATCGTACTCGAACAGAATCATTGCAAATTCTATCACTGATTTGAGGGTGGGTATTGTTACAGAAAAAGGTCAAAGCAAAAATCATTTTTACTATAACAATTTTGAGCGAAACATAAAACATGCATATGATGAGGATATTAACTTCTGGTATAAATCAGAAGGATTATTCCACGGCAAGGGGAACTATTGGGATGATTATACAGGAGTTGATGCAGATGGAGATGGCATAGGTGACACGCCTTACAATATCTCTGGTGGAAATAATAAAGATCGATACCCAATTATGGAACCAATCGATATAGAAAATATTGAAAGAATTGATAATAATGTCTGTGAAATTATCTAAAAAAATATGAACCAAGAACAACAGATAACGAAAATTCAAACAAAACCTTATCAAGTTGAACTTTATCAGACGATAAAAGAAATCGGAAACATACTTAGCCAAGACACCGCCATCGACATCATCTTTCATCTGAGTAACGAACCAATGCGATATAAAGAATTAAAAAAACTATTGAATGCTTCTGATGCTACCCTATCAAGAAGGCTTGAAAAACTACAGGAGTATAATATAATCGAAAGTCTACCTGTGGTTTTCGGGAAGAAACAGACACATGAGTATACGATTACAGAGTTAGGGCAAGAACTAATAAGGTTCTTCCGCAATTATGAACAACGGAGGCATAAGGTTAAGGAGAGGTAGGATTGTATGCCGAAGCGATTAAAGTATGAAGTGGTTGATGGGCGAGATCATACTGTTCATCATAGTTTTAACAAGCGGAATGCTGAACGGTGGGTTCGCAATGAATACGAAGGGGAAGGTAGACTTAGGATTAGAAAAAAGAGGGATTAGAGTTTATGTGCAAAAACCAATTCTGCACATAAACCCCTTACTTTATGTGCAAAGCCGAAAAAGCACTAAGGCCATATATGATCATTGTAAAGGACTGGACATGAACCAGGC
>CAZGIV010000190.1:0-3790 GCA_964526175.1 uncultured Thermoplasmatales archaeon
TTGTGAAATGATTTGATTGAATTTTCTGGAAAAAATCAATAAATTGGGTAAATTCTATGGAATTATGGATTACGAGGACGATTCCTTGGAGTTTTTCCAGTACCTCATCTACTTCATTTTGTATCGAACGCCAGTAATTGATTTCTACTTCGTTTTCCATCATATGATTTTCTCTAATCTTTCCATTCAGGTTTTTCTTTAATGACTTCTAATTTCATAATGACATCGGTGAACATTGTCGGGAGTTTTTTCATCGATCCTATTTTATCATCGTATAAGATGATGATGATATCGCGATTTATTCCAAGAGCATCTTCTTTAATTGATTTGAGGAAAGTACAGAGATTGTGTAGTTCTTCGTCCGTTGGTGTTGTGAAATTAATGAACTGTAAGATTGAATCGACGACAATGATATTAGGATTTGACCACTGAATGTTTTTCATGATGAGGTTTTTCATTTCGTCTAGGTTGGACGGAGGTTTTCTATAGACGCAATGAATTGAATCTTGACGTTCAAGGAGGAAGCCGGAGACGCAGTCGACGACGAAGAGTTTTTTTGATGGGAGGGGATGTATTTGGAGGGTTTGTTCGATATGATTATAGCTGCTGATCAGGGAGATGTAGAGAACCGTTGTTTCCTGGTTTCTCCGCAGGTTGTTAAGGAAGTCGATGATGTCTGAGAACTCTATGGAGTTATGGGTAAGTAAGACCATGCCATGAAGAGATTCAAAGGTTCTGTTGATTTCTTTTCGTATTTCTTTCCAATAGTTTACCTGAACTACCATTAGTTCTTCCATTGGTATCTCTCGTCACCAGTCAAACTTATTTTTCTTAGAGCGCAGGACTACGGAGAATATGGTCGTGGATCGTGTTGATGAGGTTGTCTAGCTCAAATGGTTTAGTGACGTAGTCGACGATTCCCATTTGGTGTAGTTTTTGTTTTTCTTCTTCTGAGTATCGTACGACCGTGAGGAGAATTATTTTTGGTTTGGTTTTTTTCTCTTTGAGTTTGTCTAGGATTTCTCTGGTGGTAAGTCCTGGCATCATGACGTCGAGGGTGATCAGGTCTGGTTGAAAATCATCGATTTTATTAAGGAGATCTGTGCCGTTTTCCGCGGTATTAGTTTGAAAGCCTTCTTTGCGTAGCATGATCTGTATCATTTCTCTAAGGTCTTGTTCGTCATCTACAACCATAATTTTAGTCATATCTCTCTCCATTAAATTTTATTTCAAATATATTTCTACGTAGTCCTTGTTTTTGGAATATTTTTTATAATTCCATATTCATCGTTTTGTTCTTTAGATGGTATTTGTAATGCTAAAGAATTACATAAGTAATGTATCATTTACTTGTATAAAATACTAACGTAAAAAATCACAGATTTTTTTTATAGTTGCGACTGGGAATACTGCGTGGTCTAAAGCATCAGTGTAAGACCCGCATTCCTTAGAAACTCTTTTTTCTCCCAGTAGACCATATCTGTTTTTGTCGCACGCAGCAGGCTGTCCAACCTGCTCTATATGCTCTATAGATAGTGCGACAGAAGTAAAAACAATATGAAAAACGTAACTAGCGGATACTATAAAAAGCCAAGGCGCAGTTCTTATTTTACGATGAACTTTTATATTTGTCAAGATACTTATGTATTCTAAATGTTAAATCATCTAGCTCAAATGGTTTAGTGACATAATCGACGATTCCCATTTGATGTAGTTTTTGTTTTTCTTCTTCTGAGTATCGTACGACCGTGAGGAGAATTATTTTTGGTTTGGTTTTTTTCTCTTTGAGTTTGCCCAGGATTTCTCTGGTGGTAAGTCCTGGCATCATGACGTCGAGGGTGACCAGATCTGGTTGAAAATCATCGATTTTGCTGAGGAAATCGTCACCGTCCTCCGCTGTTAATGTTTCAAATCCTTCTTTGCAGATCATGAGATTCAGCATTTCTCTCAGGTCGATTTCATCATCTACAATCATTATTTTAGTCATTCTTTTTCTCCTCTCCCATCAAATGGTTCATTCCATACAACGGTTTTATCTTTTAAATCGTTTTCTATCGCATGTTGAGTATCTTTTAATTTAAAGATATCTACCTCTCTAAATTTTCCTTCGAGATCTTGAACTGGTGTTACTGGTAATGTTAATCGGAATGTACTCCCCTTTTCAGGTTCGCTTTCTACCCAGATGTTTCCGCCGTGGGCGAGGATAATACCTCGGGAGATAGCGAGTCCCAAGCCTACGCCACCGAATTTTCTGTCTTTTTCTGAGTCGGCTTGATAAAAGATCTCGAAAATTTTATCTTGTTTACCCTTAGGAATGCCTCTTCCGAAATCTTGAATCTCGAATAAAACATAATTTCCTGTTTTTCTAATAATGATAGTAATGATAGATCCATCGTACGAAAATTTAATCGCATTATTCAAGAGGTTAACAATAACTTGTTTTACCCGTTCTTGATCAATAATCAGATCAGGTGTATTTTCCTCTAAGCGTATGTTGATCTTGATATTTTTTGTATCAGCAATAGACTGCATCGTCTCAATCGTCTGCTCTACCATGTTTTTCACGTTTGTTCTCTCAGGGATAAATTTCATCGTTCCGGATTCCAGCCGTGAAATATCAAGAATGTCTTGGATGAGAGTATCCAATCGATTTGAATTCTGTAAGATGATATCCAAAGCCTTTTTTTGTTCATTGCTGATTGTTCCAAGATTTCCTTTTAACATCATTTGGATGTACCCTTTTATTACAGACATTGGTGTCCGTAGTTCATGAGACGTGACGCTGAGAAAGTTTGATTTTATCTTATCCAGTTTTTTCAATTGTATTATTTGGTCCTCGGTTGTTTTTTGACAACTTTCATTTTGTTCCATGGATTGTTTCCGTCTGCCGAGGAGAGATGCGGTTACGTTATTTTTTTTATACTCATTCGAAGGAGCTGGTATCGTATCTGGTGTATTTTCATTTGAATCGAGTTCTTTATATGCAGTAGATGATTTTTGGTATAGTTTTCCTGTCCGTTCTTCTTCGCGTAGGATTTTTATTACCTCCGGTTCATCTCTCATTTAATAGCTCCATGTAAAAAGTTGATATTGTGTTCTACGAATTTTCTTTTTGAGTTTCCATCCAGGTAACAGTAATCAACTTGGATTTTTTATTAGTTGCGGCTGGGAAAACTGCATAGGCTATAATTTCGGTAGAAAACTGCAGATGAAAAACTGTATCTCTTTTTTTAAATGCCTTAAACTCTAGGTTTTTTATCGTGTGTTGCAGACTTCTAGGTTTGCACTTAAAAGGTGGTGCGATAGGAGAAATTTGTGACTATGAAAATAGCGAATGCTCTGAAATAAAGGAGGAGCACTTATTTCACTTTTTTCTAAGGAGACTCTTTATAAATTTCTTGTAGGTCGTATTCGATATTTTTGGTTGATTGTGTTGGTACTGAAAATTTAAACGAACTACCTTTACCAAGAGTACTGTCAACCCATATTTGTCCACCATACGTATCAATGATTTTTTTTGATATCGTAAGCCCGAGGCCGATACCACCGAACTTTCGATCGATACCAGAATCCACCTGATAAAATCTTTCGAAAATTTTCTTTTGTTTATTCTTTGGTATTCCACGCCCGAAATCCTGCACTTCAAACAAAACATTATCTTTCTTCATTTTAGTGTATATGTTTATAAGTGAATCATCTGGTGAGAATTTTATGGCATTGTCTACAAGGTTCGTCAGGACTTGTTTTATCCGTTCTTGATCGATCATCAAATCAGGTATTTCTTTTTGTA
>CAZGIV010000191.1:0-3767 GCA_964526175.1 uncultured Thermoplasmatales archaeon
GGGCCCGTAGCTTAGATCGGTTGGAGCAACCGGCTGATAACCGGTAGGTCGAGAGTTCAAATCTCTCCGGGCCCACCTATTTATCCATGTTAAGGGTTTCTTGCTAATTTGTATAGTATTATTATATTGATGAAAAAGGTCATCACAAGATATCTCAACTGTTTTGTCATTTCCGATTTTTTTTGTGGAAATGACGCACTTTTCGTCCCTTTTGATTCTGAATATCTCAATGCAACTGGATAATCAAAATAGTGGGTTTTAAACAGTGATTTTAGAAAATCTAGGACTGTTTCTCCGGGGAACCCTACAATGAAATGACCTTCAAAGTAGGTATGAGGAGATACTTGTTTGATTTTCTTAATAATTTCCACTACCTGTCGAGTGTCGTAAGAACGTTCCATTTTTTTAATAATTTTATTTGACCCGCTTTGGAATGGTATGGTTGTGTAAGGTATGGATATCTGTTGAAAAAGCTCTTGGTACTCATTTTGAAATTTCACAAGCAAATTTGGGCTTACATAACTAATTTGGATAGGTAAATCTGGGAATTTTTGATGAATTGTTTTTAGTAATTGAAAGAGACTAGTTCCGATATCAAGACCATAACTACTGCAATCGTCGGCAACAAGAAATAAAATTTTCGAAGAATCATACATGTATGTGATGTCTGTGATAATTTCATCAATGCTTCTCGACAGCAGCTCTCCTTTTGCCTTTTTAATTACACAATATGAACAATGACCAAGACATCCTTGGCTGATCTGAACAAATATCTTATCATGATGGTTTGATCCAAGTATCATACGATTATAATTTGTTTTCATTTTCCGTGAGAATGGAAGAAAGAATCTTGCGAGAATAAAATTTGGATGATGTGAAATGTTTAAATCTTTTGATGTCCGAACAAGAATATTATGTGTTTTGCTATCGCAATACGGGGTCATTTTCGCATAGTTCATTTTTTGGAAAAAGAGTTTATCCAGAAGAGAATTATCTGTAAAGGATATCGGGATGAGGTCTAAGGATGATACTTTTTCGTTATCAATTTTTACAAGGCATCCATACATTATGATTTTTGAATTTGGTTTTTTTATAGCATGATAGGTTTGATAAAGAGCGACACTTTTATCTCGAAGATCTTGGTGATATCCACAGGAGTTAATAATGATAAAATCTGCTGATTGAGCATTCGTAGTTATCTTATGGCCATTTTGAAGCAGGTATCGATATATCATTGAGGAACTGACTGTATTTAATTCGCATTGTTTATGGGCGCTATCAAGGAAGACAGTATAGCATTTCATTTTGGCACTATATGATGTATTGAATCCTATTTAATAATTTTACGAACCGGTGTCAACGAATCTATTATATTGAAAAAATTTTTCTTGACTTCTGTATTGTGATGGTTTTTGCGACAAGATTCCAAAAAGATCTCTCGTCGGATAATTTGATATATAAATATTCATTCTTTTTAAGAATTGTATTTATCCTGTGAAAATGAGGTTTTAACCTCTCATTATCTATTTGGGGACTTTCCAAACCAGATAGGTTAATTTTGTATGAATCGTTGTTTATGATTGCAATACAAAACGGAATTTCGTATCTCTAGGTATATTTTTCCTATCCTCTCGAAGAGGATTACCACTAGCGTTCATTTATTATTAATCCTTTTATTCTTTACTGTATTAATTGTTAAATTAATACGAATGATTTCAACAGTGGAAATAATACTTGTAATCCTGGTCTGTGATTTCTCCCATGTAATGATGCCATTCTTGTGTTTTTGTATCAATAAACAGTTCAGCACCATCGCGACCAATCGCATCTAGAAGCACCGAATCCTTTCTGAGCTCTTCTAAGGCCTCCATGAGATTTGTTGGTAATCGTTGAATATTATTTTCTTTAATTTCTTCTTCACTCATTTTATAGATGTTTTTTGTAATTGGTTCATAGTTGGTTTTCTTTTTAATACCATCAAGACCTGCTTGAATTAATGCTGCGAAAAGCAGGTATGGGTTAGCCGCAGGATCCGCATTTCGTACTTCGATGTCAACATTTTTCTTTGAAGGAATACGGATGAGACTGCTCCTGTTGTGAGGCGCCCAGGCTAGATAAATAGGAGCTTCGTAATGGGGAATTAATCGTTTGTAGGAATTCAGAGTAGGATTTGCTATAGCTGCGATTCCTCGTGAATGATTAAGAATTCCTCCGATGAAGTACCGTGCGGTTTGATTCAATCCAAATGGGTCGTTTTCATCTACAAACATGTTTCTTCCTTTGTTATGGAGTGCAATATGTGCATGTAAACCGCTTCCTGCTTCATTGGAAAAAGGTTTTGGCATAAAAGTAATATCGAAGTTATGGGCAGTGGCGATATCACGTGCGACATACTTGAAGAAACTACAGAAGTCTGCCGCTGGAATTGCTGCAAGGTCTGATATTTCAATTTCATGTTGTGATTTTCCTGACTCATGGTGATGGTATTTGACCGGGTATCCACAAGCCATAAGGACGTCTGAGAGTTTTTTTCGGTATTCTTTGGCGTTATCAAGTGGTGGTGCAATGAAATAACCCTGGTTTGCATTGATTTCAGTGAATTTATTCTCGTTATGATTAAAGGCATAAAACTCGATTTCTGGGGAAATCATAACGCTATCGAATCCTTGGTTTTTCGCAGTATCAGTTGCTCTTTGGAGAATGTGTCGTGGTCCTGCACGATAGGAATTATAGTCAACATCATACAGATTTGCTCTAATCAGTGCTTCGCCTTCAAGATGGGGCAGTACTAGGAACGTCTCGGGGTCTGGGACCGCCATCATGTCTGAGCGTTCAACTTTCCGGAATCCAACCGATGAGCCGTCAAATCGTGAACCTTTACTGAGGACATCATCTTTTATAAATCGGTCTACCGGGACATGAAAGACCCGTAGTCCTCCCATAAGATCTGTGAAATGAATTTGGATCCATCTGATATGATTCGTATCTATTTCTTTTTTTATCTGTTGCTGGGTCATTAGAACATCGGAAACAGTACGTATTATAAATTTTTTATGGATATAGATATTATATTACAATGAAAAATTTGAAAAATCTTCATGGGAATCTACGATGTTAGAAAGAAACAAAATATATTGTATGGATTGTCTTCAAGGTCTTCCTCAACTTACTCCCTCATCTGTTGACATCATTGTCACTTCTCCACCCTATAACATTGGAAAAAAATATCGTTCATATAATGATGTTCGACCACGAAACGAGTATCTGGATTGGATGGAGCAAGTGGCAAAAATATGTAAGACTGTGTTAAAAGAAAAAGGATCGTTTTTCCTAAACATAGGTGGAAAACCAACGGATCCTTGGATTGCATTAGATTTAGCGGATCGTTTCCATAAATACTATGTATTACAAAACACTATTCATTGGATTAAATCTATTGCAATCCCCAAAGATGATGTCGGGAATAACAAAGCACTCTCTAATGACATCGCCGTTGGACATTACCAACCGGTTAACAGCACACGCTATTTGAGTAACTGCCATGAATATATCTTTCATTTCACAAAATCGGGGAACGTTCCTCTCAATCAACTTGCTATTGGGGTGAAATACCAAGATAAAACGAATATCGGTCGTTGGAAAAAAGCATCAAAAGATTTGAGAGGAAGAGGCAACACTTGGTTCATCCCTTACCTTACGATACAGAAAGCTCGGTCACATCCGACCGTTTTCCCCGTGAAACTTCCTGAGATGTGCATAAAATTACA
>CAZGIV010000192.1:0-3759 GCA_964526175.1 uncultured Thermoplasmatales archaeon
TAAATTTTCTTTCTCTCATTTTCCATTATTACACAAATATTTTTTCATCGTTCCGTGTTTCTTCATCTATAGGTTATGAGATAATTTCGAAGTGTTAAATATCGGCAGTATGACTCTTGGGCTTATATTTCATGGTTAACGAAGAGCCAGCAGCACCCTACTTCGTTACCTTTTGCAATGTCCTCTTCATGAACTCCAGATACTTGGCCCATCTTGCCGGATATGTGCTCCTGTTGGCGATCCAGGGGTGCAGAATGCAGCTCCTGAGGACATAGACTTTGCCAGTGCGGTGCCATTCCTTTTCAGATATGCCCAACTTCTTTACGAATGCTAGCGGAGCGTCGCCATAATCTTTGATATTCAACTCAGTCTTCGAAGTAATCCAATCGTCAGCATAAACCGGACCGGACTTGTATGAGGTGGCATCGTAGATTTTCTGGTTTAGGTTATTCATCTTTTTGAGGCTCGTACCGGTCTTGAAGTTGAAAGCGTAGCAGATAATGTTGAAGTCTGGGTTGGCGAGCAGCGGCTGCACAACGAACTCCTCGCCGCCGACCTCTAAAGTTCTCATAGAGTTTACGGACTTTGCGAATTGCTCTGCACCATCGATGCTCCGGCCAACAATCTGTCCATAGCCGGTCACGTTCAGAGGAATCAGCCTGTGTGCTGCCCAGACGGCAGCTGCGGTAGCCCCGGCTTTCGATCCCTCAAGGATGACGCTACCGAAGTTTGTGGAGAGGTCTCCTTTGTTATCGAAGACATACGCTGCGTAGTATGAAATCAGACCGAGAGCCCGCTTGTCTTTAATCGCGATACCACCGGCTGCATAGGGGATATAACCCATCTTGTGCGGGTCGATGGCGACAGAGTCCGCAGCAGGGATGGCACGGTAGTCCTCCCATAACTTCTTCGTTGGGTAATCGGAGCCAGACGTTACCGCCCCTATTTTCCGAATCTTCTTCTTCATCTCTTCGTAATCCATGAATCGATTGTTCTCGTCAAGGTATAGTGCTCGTGAGTATCCGCCGTAGGCAGCGTCAATATGGAAGTAAAATGAGACTCCCTTTTTCTCATATTCGTCTCTTAGCTTTACGATCTCCGAAATTTCATCTATTTGGCCTTCCTCTGTGGTCCCCACGACGGCAACCACGGCGAGGATTGGAATCTTCTGCTTGACCAATCCATCTATGGTCTTGGCCAGCGATCCGACGTCCATGTGGAATCTGGAATCGACCTGTATATTGACAAAGTTCTTCTGTCCGATTCCCAGTATATCCGCTGCCTTGGTTAGAGAGTAGTGTTTGGTCTGCGGCACAATCACCTTGCCCAGCGTTCCATATCCTGTGCCTTCTCCCCTAGCCGAGGCTTCGAAAGCCTCTTCGAAGACGCCGGCCTTCTTGGCTGTGTCGATCATGTCAAGCACGTCTTTGGTGGGCAGGTTGAGCAGTTGCCACTCGTCCATTCCTCGCAGTATACTGGGTTTTACTTTCTTCAAACCAATAGGGAATGATTTTAGGTTTCTTGCCAGCCAAAGAGCTTCGTAGTTGGCAACGGTCCCGTCAGTTGTCACGTGTCCCCAAGATCTCTCGGGGTCGTATCCTAGTAGAACCGCGAAGTCCCTTCCGCACTCGATTTCCATCGGAGACGTGGCAGATGAAGATTCGTATGTTACATTGTTGGGATTGTACAATACTGTGGCCATGTAGGCAAGGTTTGCAACCATCAGCGTATCGGAATTCATATGTCCCAGATAACGCGTAGAGAACCATGGGGTTGACGAGTTCTTGAGTTTGGCTGAGAGTTCGAGGAGGATTTCCGTCGTCCGATCAAGGGTTTTTTGGAACCGCTTGTCACGCATTTCCTCAGGGGTCACTACGGCTCTGTCCTCTGGATGAAAGTCTCTGCGCCAGTGTATATGCTCGTCCATGAGAAAATCGAGCATTTCCTTAAAGTACTTCTGATTCTCGGATTTAGGACCCATGAAAAGAGCTTCCACTTTCACGGGCATCTCTTCCACAGGGTATTCCTCTTTAGTTTCTTTCTTTGACATAATCTCACGTCATTCCTTGTAATGCTCGTAAGTATGAAACTCCGCTATCACTCCGTTTCCTGCGTAGGCTGTTCCTTGGGGATCCAGCTTGGCTTACGAAATCGGTATATGATCAACGGGACAATCGACACCCCAATCGTTCCAAGTATCATGAAGACCTCGAACACAGTGACGCTTGTTGAGGAAACGCTAGCCTGGCTAGGCGGTATCATCGATAAAATGAATACAAAGGCGATGGCGGCAAATCCCCATCCGGCAGTGATCCACATTCCGAGCTTGCCGCCCGGGATTTTAAACGGCCTTTTAACGTCGGGTCGAGAGTAACGCAGTTTTATGGCGGCCATGTACATCAGGAAATACATCACGATGTAGACGGAAGTGGTAAGCGCGAATATCATCCAATAACCTGAGTTTACGCCTCCGGGGAGAAGAACGAAGATCGCTCCCCAGAACGATATCAATGCTGCTTGGAGTATCAACATGTTCACGGGGACGTCTGCTTTGTTATGTTTCTGGAGGAATGGCGGGAGCATGCCTTCAGCAGCTGCCCTGCCGAGTCCTCTAACTGGGCCGTACACCCAGGCAATGACCTCGCCGATTGATCCTATTATAAGAAGAATCCCCATCAAAGTTACGATCCATGATAGGCTAGAACCAAAAATGGAAGTGAACGCCTGCATAAGACCAGCGATTAGGCTGATTTGTCCCACCGGGACGACCCAAGCCACCACTATTGATCCAACGATGGCGCTCATCGCCATGACCACTCCAACAATGAGGATGGCAATAGGGTAGTCTCTCTTCACGTTCTTCATCTCCTGCGCGTGCGCCGCGGTCACCTCGATACCTATGTAGACGAAGACGAAGGTTACCAGCAGTACGAACTGATTGAGGTTTGTAAAATTGGGAACTAGGCTGGATGCCGTCGGGGCGATTGGGATCAGGGTCTTGTACCCGGTACCCACAAGCCACAGGCCGCCGACTATGAGTATCACTATAGGAATGAGCGTCCCTAAAATGACAAACGCGGTCGTATAGCGAGTGTAGGTCTTTAACCCCCTGAAGTTGAGAATCGTAGAACCCCACCACACAGCCAAGATAATAAGAAAGAGGAAGACCTTGTTGTCAGCCAAAGCAGGGTTGAAAAGGTAGGCAAACGTACCTGCGATGAAGGCAAGAATGCCAATGAAACCGGTGGTCATCTGGAACCATTGAATCCAGCTGGCGGTGAAGCCCCATCGTTCTCCGAAGGCTTCCTTCACCCAGACGTAGACACCTCCTTTGCCGGGCCAGCCGGTTGCAAGCTCGGCAGCCACGAGTGAACACGGGATGAGGAAGATCACGATTGCAAGCACGTTAAACAGGATTGTTTGCCAACCGATGATTCCCTCCGTCGGAAAATTCCTTATGCTCATCACTGTGGCCGATGTGATCATAACAAAGGCAAACAAGCTAAGATAAAATTTTTTCCCTCCGGATTTTGAATGACCATTTTTTGTATTCATATCCATCGCCAGGACAGAAAATTCAGCGAAGCTATTTAAAGATGATTGAAAAATCAATTAAAATCAATTAAAATCAATTAAAAAATAAGTAAGTACGTCGATTGACCGAAAATTTCTTATCCCCAAACTAACAATGTTAATAAATAGTATGCTCCCGTCGGGATTTGAACCCGAGTCGAAGCCTCGAGAGGGCTTCATGATTGG
>CAZGIV010000193.1:0-3752 GCA_964526175.1 uncultured Thermoplasmatales archaeon
ACAATCATACGAAACGCTGCAAAAATCCATATCGTGACACATATCGATGCAGATGGGATTACTGCAGGATCAATTGCATCAGAGACTCTCCGGAGACTTGGAAAAGAATATTCCATCGAATGTATTAAACAGCTTGATGAAGTAATTATTAATAAACTCCTAGGTGAAAACCATGAACTTGTATGGTTTACGGATCTGGGAAGTGGAATCAGTACCCAATATCCGGAAATAAAAAAAGTCATCACCGATCATCATGAATGTCCACCTAATTCAGATGCATCATTTCATTTCAATCCTCATCTATTTGGTCGAGATGGATCGTACGAACTGAGCGGTGCTGGAGCAACCTATCTTGTCTCGAAAGCGCTAAGTCTGAAAAACAAGGATTTATCTGGTCTTGCAATTGTTGGCGCAATCGGTGATTTGCAAGATAGACGGTTCTGTGAACTACGGGGAATGAATGCTGAAATTGTTAAGGATGGAAAAGACGCTGGTGTGCTTCAAGCTATCAAGGACATTCGATATTTCGGCAAAGAAACACGGCCATTAGCTAAGCTTTTGCAGTATGCCAGTGACCCCCTTATCCCTGGGGTGAGTGGACGTGAGGACACTTGCGTTGCTTTTTTACAGGAATTACAGATACGATTAAAAGATGGAGACGTCTGGAGGAGATGGGTTGATCTTGAGAAAGAGGAGAAAAGAAAAATCATCTCAGCGATTATTCAGATGCTCCTTTCGAAAGGCTTTGGATACCAAGCTGCTGCCCGGGTGCTGGGAGAATCATATCTCCTTTGCAACGAAAAAGAAGGCACTGAATTGCATGAAGCCAAAGAATACGCTACTCTTTTGAATTCTACCGCTCGATACGGCCAGTATGAGGTCGGTCTTCAGGTATGTCTCGGAGACCGCGGAAAATGGTTAAAAGAAGCCTTAAATCTTCTGAGTGGTCATCGCCATAATCTCGTCGAGGGTCTGCAATTTGCGAAAGAAGAAAAAATCCAGAAACGAACCTATCTTCAATATTTCCACGCTGGTGACGGGATCCGTGATACTATCATAGGAATTGTTACCAACATGCTGTTGAACACAGAAGATGTTGATAAAGAGTTACCTCTTATCGGATTTGCTCTTACTGAAAATGGAGATGTCAAGGTCTCTGCTCGAGCTGTCCAGAGTTTAGTTGACCGCGGATTGGATCTCGCAGCAGCTCTCACCCGTGCTGCGAAAGAATTAAATGGTATAGGGGGCGGCCATAACATCGCTGCTGGTGCGACTATCCCTAAAGGAAAAGAAGAAGAGTTTTTGCAGCTGGTGGAACGTGAAATAAAACTTCAGATTGTCCCTTGAGATGTTTTATACACCTTTTCAATAGTGACTTCAAAGATTAAAGATTCACCTGCGAGTGGTTCTAGGCTGTACCCTGCATCCTCTATATCCTGGGCATAGAAATATGAGATATACATCGACGGGATATCTTTGTACAAACGTGGCAGAATAAAAGTCCTATTAAACGTCAAAATCTTGTACACATCAAGATAGGTTGGTTCAGGACTTTCACTATTGGTAATCGTGACGTTGATCTTATCACCGGTGATATTATTTATGTGGACTGTGATATTTGCCATCCCTGAATAACCCTGGGTCTCGAAGGTATAATTCTGACCAACCGGAGGTGAACATTCGACAGTTATTGAGGTATCGTTCCAGGATGCAGTAGTTGCATCGGGGAAAATCAGCATTTGTTTATCCCCGTAACGAACATCTTTTACAACATCTGAGAGATTCGTGCTTTTTGTTGGTGTGGTACTTACCGTAACATTGGTCTCAGTTATATTAACAATTGAGGTAGCATTCTCCCATATGTAATAGGGTGGTGGATAAATGACCATCTCTGTTTCATTGGTGCTTTGCAGATTATTAATAACCAGTTGTGGCATGGTGAAATTACCAAGATTCTCCAGCTGTATCCATTTTAAACTAAGATTTTCACTGGTGTATTTCGTTACTTCAACCGTCTGGTTCATCCCAAACGCAAGGTATTGTGTAGTAAAAATAGCGCCGGGGACAAGTTTATTTGCTCCATACGCTTTTTCTGGGGGGATAGGTCCAATTATTTTTGTTTGTCCCTCCTGCATACCGATGATCCCATCCATGAATCCTTCGATCATTCCTGCGGTATAGCCTGCTTTCGGGGATGTCGCAGTGGCGTTATAGCTCACAAAAATCTTCAACGGTGTCCCACCTGATTTATTTTCAGCATAGGTATATGATGTATCAAAAATCGTGTTATTTGATGCATACCGACCGATGTAGTTCACATCAGCGCAATCACCCTCGGAAATAGTAAGTTTCTCCTTGAAGACATTTTCAAAAATATCAGTGTTGACCGCGATTAAAAATACTGAGAGTGCTGCAATCACAATAATCACTAGCGCGATAAGAGCTATTTTTTCCTTTTGCATGAGCCTGCTGAATGAAGTTGATATATATTAATTTAAGCCTGTCTTCCTTTCCATATCAAACTAACAGTTGTTCGTATCAATTTTGCTGCAAGAACCGCGGTTTGTCCATGATCGTATGGCGGGCATACTTCGACTAAATCACACCCGATAAGTTGTGGGGAAAATGCTTCAATGATTTCTATGACTTGCAAAGGAGTAAGCCCTAACGGCTCTGGTGTACTTGTTCCCGGTGCATACGCAGGATCAACAACATCGATATCCAACGTTAGATAGATTTTTTTTCCTTTCAGATGTGTTTTTACTTGTTGGATGATTTTCTTAATCCCTATGGTATTGATGGTAAATGCATCACGAAAAAAAAGATCCATTGCTTGTGCCTGTTCATATTCTTGTTTTTCAGCAGATCTGATGCCTAACACCGCGATATTCTGGAGGGGGATGTGATCAGCAACTCTCCGGATCACACACGCATGATTGTAGATATCGTTTTTATATTCCTGGCGGAAATCCATATGTGCGTCAAGGGAAATGACTGCGATATCCTTTGGGAATGCTGAAATTATTCCTGGTGTAACCGAATGGTCTCCCCCGAGAGCAATAGGGATTTTCTGTTTCGTTAACAATGTCGAGGTATACGTTTTTGTTGTTTCAAATAATTCTTTTGAGTTCAGCTTCAGGACGTCAAGGTCCCCATAGTCATGCAGTAAGATTTCTTCAAAATTCATACCGGTTTGAAGATCGTACCGCTCAAAATTCCAGCTTGCTTGCCGTATCTCAAATGGTGCTTTATCTGCCCCGTGACGGAACGATGATGTTTTTTCAAAAGGAACTCCAAAAAGAATGAACGACGCGTCGTTATAACTTGAATCTGCGTCTGCAAAATAATTAGGGAACTGCATAATGACCGAAACCTATGCCATAGATACTAAATAATTTATACTCTTGTAATTTTTCGTTTCCCCATCGCTTGCAGGTATAGGATTTCTTTTCCTGGTTCAAGCTGGCCTTTGAGATCCTCAGGGATAGGCATTTCAAAGGTTTCATAGGTCTCCATATCCATGAGCTGTACGACGTCAGTACCCATCAGGGCAAGTATCTGTGCACTTCGCTTGTCAATTATTGGGACGCCCACCTTGTGTTTTACTGGATGGACGATAGTGCGTTTCTGTTCGTCGAAGATACCGACGGCATCGATTTTTGCCTTTGCTTCACCATGCTTTCCTGGTTTTGATGTGGAAATACTCTGGATCTTGCATGGTTCTTCATCAATTAATACATATCTGCCTACTT
>CAZGIV010000194.1:0-3719 GCA_964526175.1 uncultured Thermoplasmatales archaeon
AGATTAGCCGATATCACGTTTTTTGGTATTGTTATTGCTAATGGATCTGACCAGGGACCCTCATTGCCATGGATGTCTTTTGCTTTTACTTTAATGTTATAGGTTCCTTTTACGGACCAGGTGTGTGCTGTACTGATCGTTTGTCCTGATGGGTAGTAACTACCACTGTTATCATCCCATTGATCCACTGTTCCATCTCCATCCCAGTCCCACCCATAGGCAACATTGTATAATTCTGGGTCGGATGCACTGGTTGTATAGGTGTATGATATCCCTGGTTTTCCATTGGTTTGACCTGATGGTTTTGCTGGTTTTGTTGGAGCTTGGTTTTGCGCTATTACCACCACCAATGGAGATGAAAAACTACTTTGTGCACCATAGAGATCCTCTATTTTTACCTTAACGTTGTAGGTACCAGGTGTATTGAATATGTGTGGTGTAGCACATGGTTGCCAAGAGAGATAGTAATTACCATTATTGTCATCCCATTGATTCACCGTTCCGTCACCATTCCAATCCCAACCATATTTTATTTTATCACCTGTTGGATCAAGCCCAGTTGCAGAATAGGTGTATTGTATACCAGCTATTCCAGTCGTTGGACCTGTTGGTGGAGGCGGGGTAAATGGAGGTAGGTTCATACCCATTGATGGATCGCCATATAGGTTGAAGTTGTACATGTTGGCGTTATCCTGCCACAGGTTCCATGGATAGGTGTTGTACACGTATTGTTTCGCATTGAACAATGCGTGTCCGCAGTCTTCATTTTTATTTGCTATTCGATCTGTAAAATCGTAACAGTATGTTCCATGCCCACCATGGGATGGCTGTGTCCACCCCAGGCTACCATATGATGTCCGAGTTGCTCCAATAAATGCACTTGCTCCGCTGGTGATTAATGCCGCGCCAAGATTATTTCCTGTTTCGGGATGCGAAACAAAACAACTTGCTGCAAAAATAATTGGGGGCATACCATTATTTAAAAATCCGTTATCTGTGCTTTGTAACATGATAGGCCAAATTATTTCACCATTGTTTTCAGGGATTCCATTCCCATTAGTATCTGCGTTCCATACCTTTTGACTTGCCGAGGTTGGTAACCCATGGGATGCCCAGTTTATAATTCCCCATCCTGTTGTGCTCCCCCATTGTGCTATAACATTCGCATTGTTTAAACTCATAGTACACGAATATGGACACTGGCTTAACCCCTGTTTTTCGTACATTGTTGTAATTGAAAAACCTGAAAGGAGATTGTTTTTACATTGTTCCATTACCTCTGCTCCATCCCATCTTGGGTTACCGCCGTTATCCTCATTTGCAAACATGTAGACAGCCCCGAGGAGCATCGCATTTTTCTTCCAGCCTGTGTACGCTGTTTGTTCAAATTGTTGTATCTTGAGTGTTATCGCTGATACGGCGCTTGGTCCATCTGTTGGTATTCTCCCAACAAACACCTCGGGAACAAAATCGACACTGTCTTGTCCTCGTTCACCATAGAAACCATCCCCGTCACTATCCCAGTTACCGGTGAGATCTGCATAATAGTAATCAGTTGGGATATCATGTATACCATCTGGTGCATGGTTTGATGAATCCGGGTAGCATATTCTCATTGGTATAGATGTATGTGTACCTACTATCAAGACGTATTTTGTTCCCCATGACGCATAATTTGCAATCAAAAAATCTCTAATACTTTTCTGTGTATCTGTCGCAGGGTAGTTAGCAAGAATCCAAGTTAATGTGACGATGTTTACATTGTAACCGATGCTTGTCTTCCAAGTTAAGAAGCCGTTTAAGGAAGTGACAACCGAGCTTGTTGTAATAATAATGTAATCAAATGTTAATCTGGTCGGTTGATCTACAGTATAATACTTAGCTATAGACGGATAGTTATAGATGAACTCAGAGGCGACATCGTCCATGGCTGTGTCTGATAAAAGTGTGTCAGATATTTCTTCGACTATCTTATAGTTTATCCTTAAAGTAATGCTGCTGTGCAGAACAAGTTTGCCGCTCGCGGGGTAGTACGTTACTGGTGAGAATTGTATCATTGCTAGCGAGTATTTTCTCATTTGGCTCATGCCAAGGTATTCAAAGGGATCAGTGGGGTATGGTTTGTTTGAATTGTAGATGTTTGTGTTTATTTTCATGTTTCCGTCATTAATTGGCAGACCTGACGTAATTTGATACACTCCAGGTATGTCTTCGGATTCACTATTGATCAATTCTATTGATACTACTTTTCCGCCAGGAGGCAGACCAATATAAAATAGTTTTGAAGGTAAAACAGGTTCCCCCGGTGTTATAAGAGATCCATAATTTTCCATGACAATTTCTGTTTTCCCGTTTTCTAAATTATTTATATTGTATGTTCCAGCGTGTAGTGTTATACTTAAGTATTCATCTGATAAAAGATCTTTTTCAGAGCCAATGAAAAATTCTGCATTTACAAGCGGAACCAGGGTCCCAATCAACATTATGCAAACAAAAATACACAGTATTTTATTTCTCATAATTTCCTCCAAACAACTACAAATATCTTTAATTACTGTCACATATATAAATATTCGTATACTAAAATCCATAACTTAAAAAGTCCATTTACCAGAGATAACACGAAGAAATTTATGAATAAATTCGTCTCTAATTCTGTCCATCAAAATTACATAAAAAAAAAAAAAAAAAAAAGGGTTCTGTATCGTAACTGTTATTCAGTTCAGGAATGGTTTAAATCGTGTCTGTTGCAATAATCGAAGAAGCATTGGATGTTCTTGAAGTAACCGTTGGTAGCGAACAGGGATTTTTGAAAGGAGTTTCTGGTCAATCGTGTTCGTTGGTGGCTCGTATGGTTTTCCAAGGATTCCCGTTGTTCGGATTTGTGACGTCGGAGTTGTGGTGAATTCATAGATATCACCAACTCCTTGTGCCATTCCATTATCTGCGATCGCTCTGTACCAATATTTCGTTGTAGAACTCAGATTCTCGATGGTTGCTTGAAAAGCTCCGGTGGCATTCATGGTCTGAGGCATGGTTGATTGGTCAAGCTGATTAGGGCTGGTGTCGCTATACACAAACCATACGTCGCATTCTGAGGTTCCTCCTGTATTCCAGAGTTCTCCTTTCAATATTGCATGGTCGTTACCTATTTCACCAGGTTGTCTTGTGACAACAATCGGTTGTCCTGGTATAACCGCCCGAATAATACCTGCCCAGGTATCTGCATCATTTTCTGCAACCGCTTTATAATAGTATGTGGTATTTGTCGTTAGACCTGTGAGACGAGCAGTAAATGTCCCTGTAGCGGTCATGGTTTGAGGAGTAGTCTTGGTATCTAATGCATTTTGATCGGTTCCGTAGAGGAAATAGACATCGCAGGATGGCGCGCCTCCCATATGCCAGAGATTGCCTTTTAATGTCGCTTCAGTAAGTCCGATGTTGGTGGCATTATCGGTAGTGACTCGTGGTCCACCAGGGATAAATACCGCATCGGCTCCAACTCGAATTTGATTTTTTGCCTTTAAATATTCTCCATACGCTCGATAATGGTAGGTGGTGGTACGGGTCAGATTTGAGATAGTAAGTGAAAAAAGACCCAATCCAGCATGATTATCCGCCCAACCACGATAAAGGTAATCCTGCCAATCAGCATGGTATTCGGTATCCCAGACAAATCCTTCATTCCAGTTATCAGAGCTTTCACTAACGGTCAGCTG
>CAZGIV010000195.1:0-3705 GCA_964526175.1 uncultured Thermoplasmatales archaeon
AGAATCGCAGCTGCTGCTATCAGTGAGAACCCCATCTTTTATACCCTCCAAATGAGTTCTATGGATGTGCATCCATTAAATCAGATAACCTATAGGTAATATGATATAAATGTAATAAAGTTTATTCTCCATCGAAATATTATTTTTGTTGGTACCCCTCGAGACTTTTTACTATTTTCTCCATATCTCGCTCTATCTTGTTAAGGAATCGGTCATCCAGTTGTAATCCTTTTAGTTTCTGGATGAACAGCAGCGATTGGAGATGATCTCGTGTGGGTAAATGAGGTGGATGAGACCCAGTCAGTGTTGGTTCTTCTGTTATCCCTTTTGAATAATTAATCAAATCTAATCGAACATCTTCAGAAATCCAACCGATGTCAACATAGTATCCTAAGGCATCAGCAAGATTATTCTTTCCAGTTCTATCGACAAGATACTGCAACCATTTCATTGTAATAACAATGTTTTCTGGATCGCTAGGTATCTGTTCTAAGGGCTGCATATTTTCATTGAGGATATCTGTTGGTTCGAAGGCTCTTATGTCCTTTGTCTTTACGAGTTTACCGGTCGCTCCTTTCACTCCCTCAATTCGGTTTTCCTCTATAATCTTAATACGTTCGTTGAGTTGCTCAACCGCTTCAACAAGTTGCCTCATATCGGTTGTTTGTATGGCGGTATCATGGAAGATTTTTCCCTCCTCTTTTAGGAGCGTTGGTGTTTCCATTTTCTTTGATTGCTCAGATTGACTTGGTGAGGATGTTGCTAAGGTATGTAATGTACTTTGAATTTTTTCAACTAATCTGTAGAGTTGATTCTTCGTAACTCTGATGTTTTTTTCTTTTAATTTGTCTTTAATTCGTTGCACGATTTTTTGAGGTAGTATGTTTCGCTCAACAATTGTGTTTAATTCTGCACCTACCTCAAACTCTTCGAGGAGTTTCTCACCTTGATTTTGGTCTCCTTCGCTCATTCACCTGCTCCTTTCTATGAATGGATTTCCTTTATTTTAAAGTTATGAAAAATTCATTGATCATAGTATCGATATTCTGCTCTATTAGTAGTGACTCTAATGATTTATTGAGTAGCTCATCCATTTCTTTCTCAGTTATTTTTTCTATTGCCGGTGATTGCATTCCTGCGAGTTGTGTTGATGGAAAAGCTACTGATGCTCTAAGCCCAGAAGACTCATCTTGTTTCATATTCATTTCAACAGTGGGTTTGACAAGTGTTGGGGCGTTGTGTCCTCTTCCGCTGGCACCGGTTTTTTCAAGCATCGATTCGAGATCACCTATCCGTGTTTTAACCCCTTCTACCTCTTCGACGATGTTCTCTAACGTGTCTAATCTCTTTTTTGTGACTTTTGATAATCCAACAAAGGGATTCATCTGTTCTGAGACTATTTCGTATAAACTTACGAGGTCATCAAGGTCTTTTGAGAGACTCTCGACTTTTTCAGACATGTGAGTAATTTCTTCTTGATTTTTTTTAATTTGGAAATCAAAATCTTTCATGTTTTGTAGAATGGTTCGCCTTTGCTCTAGTTCTTCTCGTGCCGTGTCTGCTGTTGGCCCTGGTGCTTTCCTGTCAATATTTGTCGTATCATGGGTATTCTCAATTTTGGTTGTGAAAGTCTTTTTCGTTGGTTCCTGAGAAGAATTATCTTCTTTTTTCTGTTCAGAAGGTTTTTCTGGTGTGTCGAACTTAATTATTTTTCGTTCTGGCTCTGGTCTTTTCTCCTTTTGCTCATCAGGTTTCGTTTGTTGTTTTAATTCTGGAGTTTTTTGAGCAGTAAATGACGAATCATCATTAGAAGATGTAGGCTCATCTTTTCCTAATTTTAACTTTATCTGTACCCCTCCGTATTTTCCGAACCTCTAGTTGAATCCCAATCATATCAACTATAATCGTATATTTATACTTTTATGTATTTGAGCATCTGCGAAGTCTATCTCTTTTATTGTTTATGGTTTTATATTTGTTAAAACAAAACGTTTTAAAATAATCAGTAGATAGAGAAATGAAGGAAAAACATAAGACATATCAATTCTTACCGGGGAATAGGAGATGACGATAATTCAGAATATAGACGATACAAAACGCACAGATACAAGCCATGATATCATCCTAAGCCTTAACCTTGACGAGGAGATTATTCAATTTAATAAAGAAAGCGAACAACTTACCGGATATCTACGTGAGGAGGTACTCGATAAAAAACTCAGTGAGGTCCTTGTCCCAGAAGAATCGACCAAACAATGGAAAGACATCCTTGACTCGATTCGAAAGACCATGTGGATCGATAATTTTGTTCTTCCCATTAGAACTAAAAATAACCAAACATATATGATTACTTGGACTGGTTTTCTTGTAAAAGATGAAAAGGGTATGGTGAAGGATATCTGTATCTTCGGAAAACCATTGAACACAGAGATAATACCAAAACAATCATCAAACATAATCTCCGAAACGGTACCTCAACCAAAAGAACCTGAATCGCCGCCAAGAGTCCAAAGAAATTTTTCTGATCATATGTCTAAGGATATGCGACAGCAGCAAACCCAAGAGCTGCCTATGAAACATAATGTAAAAAAAATAATCTTTGCTAGAGAAAAAAAACCTGTTGAGCAACCCACAAATACCACTGTTCAAGAACAATTCATAAAGCCATTGGTTACTATGGGAAAACTGGTTGAAAGAACGTCTCAAAAACTGGATTTAATGAACAAATCACTTTCAGACCTTTCAGAAAAATATGAAACGATTGCTCAGCGTGTTGTTGAACTTGAGAAGAAGGACCGGCGATGGGAAAAGAAACACAAAGACCTTGATAAACATCTGCAGTCTGTTGAGGAAGATAACCAGCAATCCGTAGAAAGTCTAAAAGATTCAAACCTTGAGAAAACCGTGTCAGCTCAGCAACAATCTCCTGATGAGAAACATACATTTTTTTCAGACCCGTTTGGATTTAAACGACAGAGTAAGGACCTTACTTTGAAAAAACAGCAAGTAGAACTCCGTTTAAAAGAATTGGAATCTTTCGAAGCACAATTAATGAAAGAACAGGGTATATTTAACGCTCGGGTCGAAGAATTCAGCAGGTGGCGAGATAAATTAATGCTCTTGGAATCGGCAATTGAGACGAGGCGACAAGAGCTGATGAAGCAGGAGGATTTCGTACTCGAACAAAGCACATTATCTCCTACAACCAAAGAAACGCATGTACCTGAACCAGTGTCTCAGAAGAGTACAGAACCAGCAGCGCTTCATTACGATGATGAAACTCTCGATAAAATACCTGAATCTGCGGCGATTATTCAGCGGGGGATATTAAAACAAATTAATAGTCCATTTTTAGAATTACTTGGATATACCACGGATGATATCGTGGAAAAAAGCTTTTTTGATTTTGTTGCCCTCGAAGGACTTGCAGATATAGAAAAATATTACCTCGATCGACTGAAGGGCGATAGTGTTTCTGTGTATAAAACCGTGTTTTCAACAAAGGATGATAAAAAAATACCAGTCAAGGTGAATATCAGACAAACCATATATAATGGTGAAAAAGCAGAGATTGTAATTGTTACTTGTTTAGATAACCAAGACTCTCGACAAGTAGATGAACCTGATATAAAAAAATAATAATAAAAAAGAAGATGGCATGATAATTCTTGATTACATCGTGTTGCATATCCAGATTGAGATGAT
>CAZGIV010000196.1:0-3641 GCA_964526175.1 uncultured Thermoplasmatales archaeon
GGGATGCGGGCATACGAGTGCATATAACTGCATGGTTATCGTATGATAGAAATAACCATTGGATCATTAGAAGAAAAAATCATAAAATTATTACAGAAAAACTATCCCATCACAACCTTTGAAATCGCGCAGAACCTTCGAGTCTCGCGAAGAGAAACCGAATGGATTTTAAAAAAATTTCAAATCAAAGGCATCGTAAGACTCGAACCACTTCCCGATATAACTTACGTGAGGTTATTACGAAATGATTTCCAGTTCGTTGGACCGAAACAACAACGAAGAATCATGAAGCAGACCTCGGAAAATAAAAAAGAGGAAAACGGAAATTACGACGGTATCATGTATACCTAGAAGATAACGAAAGGGAAAAAAAGATAAACAGTTCATTGGTTCAGAGTATCATCTTATTTACATAGTATTTCAGAGATGGTGAAGGTGAATCAATGGAGACTTCAACTGTGGAAATAGAAACGGAAACGAATGATACGATTAAACCGACCGGGAAACCGAAAATCGCGTATTTCTCCATGGAAATTGGGATCGATGAGCATATCCCGACCTACAGCGGTGGTCTTGGGGTTCTTGCAGGGGACACTTTGAAATCTTGTGCAGATCTCAACGTGCCAATCGTTGGAGTCACCCTTCTCTCAGAGAAGGGGTATTTTTATCAAGAAATTGATATAGATGGGAATCAGATCGAACTTCCGTATAATTTTAACATCAATGATTTCTTGAATCTATTGCCCTGTAAAACGTGTGTGAAAATTGAGGGCAGAGACGTCAACATTCGTATCTGGTATTATCCGGTCAAAGGAACAGGTGGCTATATCGTTCCTATCTTTTTCCTTGATACCAATCTGGAGACGAACTCAACCTATGACCGAGAAATTACCAAGTATCTCTACGGAGGAGATAATAAATATCGTCTCGCCCAGGAGATCGTTTTAGGTATTGGTGGTGTTCGTGCGATCGAATCGTTAGGGTATCGAACTATCGATAAGTACCATATGAACGAAGGGCATGCTGCCCTAGGTACTCTTGAGCTTTACGATCAATTTAAGGATGTAGAGAAGGTCAGAAATCAATGTGTGTTTACAACACATACCCCCGTTGCTGCAGGGCATGACAGGTTTGATGTACCTCTGGCAAAATCGATGATTGGAGATTTACTTCCCGAGTCTTTGATGCATGAGTTCACCTTCGAAAATAAGTTAAACATGACAAGGCTTGCGCTCTTTTTCAGCCATTATGTGAATGGTGTTGCAAAGAAACATGGGGAAGTATCACGATTGATGTTTCCTGGATACGCGATCGATTCAATAACCAATGGTGTCCATACACCGACATGGGTTTCTGAACCGTTCAAACGTGTGTTTGATAAATATCTCCCAGGCTGGCGATCTGATCCGTACACGCTCCGAGCAGCGTTTGGTATTGACAAAGCAGATATTTGGTCAGCTCATATGGAAGCAAAAAAGACGCTTATTGATTTTGTGAACAACAGGTATAATGTGGGAATGAACTATGATGATTTCACGATTGGGTTCGCCAGGAGACAGACGGCATATAAGCGACCAGAGTTATTGATCTCCAATGCAGATAAACTCGTAAGTATAGCAGAAAAAGCAGGACCCATTCAAATTATTTATGCAGGGAAAGCACATCCGAAGGATGGATCGGGAAAAGAGACCATAAAAAGGATTTTTTTAGCGATGAAAAACATCAAAGGAAACGTAAAAATGGCGTATATTCATAATTATGATATAGCGATCGGGAAACTCATGACGGCAGGTGTTGATGTCTGGTTGAACACCCCGCGACGACCTCAGGAGGCTTCAGGAACATCAGGTATGAAAGCGGCACATAATGGTGTACCTCAGCTTAGTACCCTTGATGGGTGGTGGATTGAGGGTCGTGTAGAAAACATCACCGGGTGGGCAATCGGTACAAGGAAATCAAATGAGCGAGAATCTTCTGATGATAATGATAGGAACGATCTCTACAATAAACTTGAGACATGGATTATTCCAAAGTTCTACAACGATCGAGATAACTGGATACGAACCATGAGAAGTTGTATTGCTATTAATGCATCGTTCTTCAATACGAACAGAATGATTGAGCAGTATGTGTTAAACGCCTATTTCATGTAAGAGAAGAGACTCGTATTTTGGTGTGATATTCTCAATATCTTCTACCCAGGTACGGAGTATTTCTGCGACACTCCATGCTTGCGTGATGCATCCTTGGGGGGCATAGGGCGGGTCTCCATCAAAGATTTCGTAGATAGAGCCATCCCAAGAGTCGCCATAGACGTCAAGCATTGGTTGTAAGAAATTTTGAAATGCGTATCGTCTCTGTGCTGCGTCATGGTTATGTACTTTTACAAATGCTTTGATGAACGGCCCCAGTAGCCATGGCCAAACCGTGCCGTTGTGATAGGCAAGGTCTCTGTTGTGATGCCCAAGATAGGTTCCTTTATATCCAGAATCCTGAGGGGAGAGGGTTCGTAAACCAAAAATGGTGAGCAACGACTTCTGTACCTCAGCAACGATCCATTCCTGCATTTGTTTTTCTATCATAGGAAAATCAACTGATACAAGGAAAATTTGATTCGGTCGCATCGAGAGATCCTTGGTGTCTATGACATCATATACATGATCATACTGACGGCTGAAACTATCTTTGATGTTCCCAGCCAATGTGCTATAGTCATTGCTTTTTCCTAAAAAATTTGAAAGGGTGCTCATGATTCGCACCGCGTTATACCATAATGCTTGTATTTCAACTGCTTTCTTTGACCGGGGAGTTGAGTAATGATCCCCAACTTTAACATCCATCCAGGTAAGTCCTTCACCATGGCTGATAAGAAAATCATGATCCATGTGAATGCCGAAGTCTGTTCCATTTTTATAGTGCTGTATGATTGATTCCATTGTCGGCCAGAGCGTCTCAACAAGGTTTAAATCATTCGTATATTTAAGGTATTGATAAACACGGTCCACATACCAAAGTGATGCATCAACGGTGTTATACGCTGGTTGAGAATCTCGTTCTGCAAACACATTAGGGATCAATCCATTTTTACAGTAGCGACCAAAACTTTCGAGTATTTGCTTTGCATCATCGAACCGCTTCGACACCAAGGTAATCCCTGGGAGAGCGATCAGGGTGTCACGTCCCCAGTCACTGAACCAATGGTATCCTGCAACAATTGATTTCCCAGATCCTTTTTTTACGACAAAAGTATCTGCTGACAACACGAGTTTATCGCAGGCCCGGGGAAGTGTTGCCTGTGATAGTAATCGTCGTTTCCGTTGTATCTCCCTATCGTAGATATGGGACGGATTATCTGGATGGTCATCTTCGATGGTGAACCGGAGATAATATTCTGATGATTTCTTAAGAGGTATCTGAAATTCACCGATATGAAAATTATGGTCTCTCCAAGAATCATTCCTCTCTTTATCCTTTTTATAGAAGAACTCTTCCCAATATCCATCAGGGAGGTAACATGAATTTTTCAAGAATATTTTAAGTGTTTTTTTAATATTGCTCGGGGTGACAACCACTCCTTGATCCATGACATTCTGAGAAAACGAAGCAGACCCTGGTGAGGTCATGTCATAGAAATGCCGAGA
>CAZGIV010000197.1:0-3576 GCA_964526175.1 uncultured Thermoplasmatales archaeon
AAACAAGAAGGTACTCAATGAAACTTCGAATAAAAACACTCATGATGCTCGCTGTCGTATTCACCGTACTGTTCATTATTCTTACGACGGTTACGCAATCGCTCATTCTTACTAGTTTTCAAGAGTTGGAGGACCAATCAGTTGAACGTAATATACAACGTGCAGTAAGTATGTTTTATCATGAATTTGACAGTTTACGAAAGTTGTCCTATGATTGGTCAGCATGGAACGACACCTATACCTTTGTTGAGGATCGAAACCAAGTGTATATTAATGCCAATCTCCAAGATGTAGCTTTTCAAGGAATCGGAATAAACGTCATGATGTTCTACAACACTTCATCCGACCTCGTTTTTGGGAAAACCTTCGACCCACAAAACGAAAATGATTCATCGATACCTCAGGCCTTGCTGTTGGAGCTTGCCGAAACTGAACATGTAACGATACTACATCACAACTCCACAACCAGCTATTTTCAAGGAATTGTTCTTATCCCCAATAATATTTTACTTATTGCCTCTCGACCAATTCTCACCAGTATTGAAGAAGGACCTATTCATGGAACATTAATTATGGGACAATTCCTCAATGAAGACCGGATAGCAGAAATAAGCGACCTTATTGGATTAACGTTCACCATCGTTCGATTAGATAGCATCATTCCAAAAGATTATGAAATCGCTCGTCAGAACCTTATCGAAAACAAAACAATGTTCTTCCGTCCATTGAACGATACGACAATTGCAGGATACAGCCTCATTAATGATATACATAATAACCCAGCCTGTATAATTCGCATCGAACAGGTTCGAGAAATCTACCAACAAGGTGTTATATCCGTGTGGAACCTAATCATTTTTCTCATCATCATCATTATCATCATCTTTATAGCAGTCATAATTCTCTCAGAAAAATTTATCGTCGCACCTTTAAAAAAATTCACTAAAGACATTCTTGAAATTAGTACAACTAAAGATCTATCAAACCGTATTACTCTACATGGAAACGATGAATTTACAACCCTTATAAAAAAAACAAACACCCTATTAGACATCTTAGAAAAATCACAACAAAACTTGCAGGGAAAAATCAACGAACTCGAACACTACAAGCGTTCTACCATCGACAGAGAATTAAAAATGATTGACATGAAGAAAAAACTGAAAGAGCTATCTTCTAAGCAAAATGGAGGCCCCCTATGAACAGTATCGCTCTGGCATGGAGTGGCCTTGCAGGTTTTGTTCTCCTCTTTGGCTTTGTATTATTGCATCTCTATCACAAAGATAATGATATACGTAAACTCATGTTTACCTTAGGAATCATACCTGGTGTACTCACGTATTCCGTCTATGCATTAGATGCTTTGGGCATCTTAAAGCCGGATATATTCATAAATAATTTGATTAATTGGGGAAGCGTTCCCATCATCGTATATATTTTTTTTATTCTAATTCATCAGATATTTCTCAAGAAAATAGATATTAAGATATTCTTCAGAGGGTTTCTATTCTTTTTTATCATATCGTTCATATTACTTGTTAGTGGGATTGCCACCCCGGACATATTCTTACTCTCAATGGAAATTGGAGCAATTGCCATTATCGCCTTGTCTTTAGTTCTCTTCACCCGGGATCAAAATCTTTCCAATGCACTTTTTATCCTTGTTATAATTTCCTTTTCAATAGGCGGTATCACCGCTCGAGAATTTAGGGATTTTCCGTCGGATAATTCACTTATTGCGCCTTTGTTTAGTTTTTTCATGGGTTACGTACTACTTGTGATTATTTTCCTTTTATCTCGTTATGAGGGAGAATCGAAAGGAATCGGAACTTACTTTGTCATTAAAAGTAAATTGGAATCTGCCGAAAAAGCATTAAAAGAAACAGAAAACAGATATCGAATAATCGTAGAAAACACCCATGATGTAATTATGCTTACAAACTTCGATGGTTGCATATCGTATCTTAGTCCCTCCTGTGAATCTATATTTGGGTATAAACCAGAAGAACTCATCGGTGAAAAACTAAGAATTGCGTACCCGGATGATGTCGGATTACTAGAAAAGAATTTTTCTTACGCTATTCAAAATAACTCTTCGTTTAATATTCAGTACCGTATCAAAACGAAGTCTGGGGACACCAAATGGATTTATCACGCATCGACACCGATAATGAAAGATAAAAAAGTAGAGATGTACCTCAATGTTCTTCGAGACATAACCGACATTAAAAATCTAGAAAATGAATTAACACAAAAAGTAACGATACTTGAGGAGAGTGAACATGCAACCCTGAACATCATGGACGATCTTAAGATAACACTTGAAGAACTCCAACAATCACAATTTGTTATCAAAGATCAGAATGTTCAACTACAAAAATTAAATAAAATAAAATCAAACTTTCTCAACATCACCTCTCATGAACTGCGTACACCGATGGCAGCGGTCAAAGGATACATACAAATGATGTTAAAAGGAAATCTTGGAACGATCAGTAATGAACAAAAAAAGGCTTTGGATATCATCGTACGGAATACAAATCGCCTGGAGCGTCTCATCCAGGACATCCTTGATATTTCACGACTGGAATCCGGGACGATGAAATTTATTACAAAAAAAACAGATGTCATAAAAATGGTAAACGAAGTAGCTGAAACAATGCAAGTTTCAGCAGATTTAAAAGGAATAAAAATTAACGCAGAAACAGGAGTGGATGTCCCTGAATTAATTATCGATAAAGACAGGATTACACAAGTTATCGTCAATCTTGTAAACAACGCTTTAAAGTTCTCGCCAAATGATTCAAAGATAGATATCAAGGCAAGTAAGGAAAAGGAAGATGTCGTGTTTGAGGTGCGGGATTTCGGCAGGGGGATACCTAAAGAACATCATAAGAAAATCTTCCAGTCGTTCTATCAAGTCGATTCTGACGCAGATACAAAATTTGGTGGAGCTGGTCTGGGTCTGGCGATTTGTTACGGCATTGTTTTTGCTCATGGTGGCCGTATTTGGGTTGAAAGCACTGGGAAACCGGGGGAAGGCAGCACATTTCGTTTTACCTTACCCGTTGAATCTGTTATCAACATCGAGGAGCGTTTTAAAGGAGCAGATGTGTTTGGTTTGGAAAATGAAGAAGCGAATTTTTTAACACCCGACCGAACGTTGAAAGTGGGTTAATTCTTCTCAAATTCTGCTTTAAGAAAACGAAAAATCTATGCAGAATTAATTCCAAAAAATATTTATATTACGTAATGCTTTTGTAATTTTATCGTGATTTAAATTTGAAGGTGGCGATGAGGAGAAAAGCACAGAGAAAATTTGTGAAAAATAAGAGAGGAATTTCTACCCCCATTTCCATCAAATTAATTGTTGCGATATCGGATGCACTAATCTCACCTGGATGGGCAATGAAACTAGTTTAACAGATTAATAGATGATTTATTCCTCCTAGTGTAATCATCCCCCCCGTCATGTTAGACTAGTTTCATTGCAGACCTAAAATGAAAAAAAAATCATATTGCTCGATATTTTTAATTCAATTATGTAAAGACATTATAATTTTATTGTTATAAGGA
>CAZGIV010000198.1:0-3561 GCA_964526175.1 uncultured Thermoplasmatales archaeon
GGAACTGAATCATCTATTTCTTTTTCCAGGAGAAAGTAATTTCGGGATAAGACATTTCTTTTTTTTTGGAGAAAGATTTATAAGTACTATCGATGTTCAATAACCTGTGAGATGTATGGGTGATGAAATAACCGACCCTGAAGAAGTCAGCTGTATGGCTCTCTCGACAAAGAAAATAATCAGTTTGAATGAAGAGCTTATGTTATTCATGCATCGTTTTAATCTGGACTGGGAAACGGTAGAAACAATGCCCGCATTTGAAGAACATTGTAAGGAGCTATTCCGCCGGGAAAAACAAGAGAAATAATATTGTGGCTATTGGGTATTTTATATTTCTATCTTTTGACGAAATCCATATAAGACATAGGTTGATTTTGTGGCTGAGTGAATTTCATGATACGCTTTGATCAGTTATACTCAGATAGAGCCGCAAAGATGCGAAAATCTGAAATCCGTGAATTACTCAAAGTAACACAGGATCCAGAGATCATCTCTTTTGCAGGTGGGTTACCAAATCCACAATCCTTCCCAATCCAGGATTTGAAAAGTATTACTCAAACCGTGTTAAACAATCATGGGAAAGTCGCGCTTCAGTACGGAGCAACCCAAGGGATCAACGAACTTCGAGAAGTACTCGTAGAACGCTCAATCAAAGAAGGAATGAAAGGTGATGTTTCTCTAGAAAACATCATGATTACCAGCGGGTCACAACAAGCCTTAGATGCCGTAGGAAAGATTTTTCTTAACCCTGGTGATATTGCTATCGTTGGTCTTCCCTCGTATCTCGGTGGAATCAACGCGTTTCGCAGTTACGAAGCAAACCTTGTTGGAGTTCCCCTAGATAAAGAGGGAATGCAAACCGATCTTTTAGAAGAGAAATTAAAAGAACTTATCAAACAAGACCAACCCGTAAAGTTCATCTATACAGTCCCTACGTTTCAGAACCCAGCAGGCACGGTCATGCCAGAGTCACGACGGAAGAAACTTGTTGACATCGCCCATGAATATAATTTGGTTATAATCGAAGATGATCCCTACGGGAAACTACGGTATGATACCTCTGCTGTAAAACCAATTAAGGCATTTGACGATGAAGGCCGCGTCATCTACATGTCAACATTTTCAAAGATACTTGCACCAGGTTTCCGGCTTGCCTGGATTATCGCTCCAGAGGAAGTCATGCGGAAAATGGCCTTATGCAAACAAGCACAGGATCTTTGCACTGCTGGATTTTCTCAATATATCGCCTATGAATTCATGAAAAGTGGGTTGCTTGATTTACATATCATGAGGATTTGTGAGATGTACAAGCCGAAACGAGACATCATGATCGACTCCATGAAGAAATATTTCCCCGAAGGATACCTCTGCAACAAACCAAACGGGGGGATGTTTGCCTGGGTCACGCTCCCAAAAGAAGTGGATACCGAAGCAATGTTTCTTGATGCGTTCAAAGAAAAAGTCGCCTATGTTCATGGTAAAGCATTCTGCGTAGACGGTGGCGGTCGTAGTTCCATGCGACTGAATTTTTCCTACTCCACGAACGAACAACTGGAAACCGGTATGAAACGACTTGGTGCAGTTATTGAAAGAAAAATGAAGGTGTTATGCCGCTAGGAAAAGCTATCCTTGTCATCAGTATTCTTGTAATAAGTTCTTTTTCAGGATGTATGTTTCTTCAACAGACGAAGTTTACGCTCCTTTCACTTGTGGTCGATGATGACGGTGGATTTCCCCGGATGTATGTCCAGTTCAACACCTCTGATATCTCAACACTGATTCTCACCGGTCCTCAACAAACGATTCTATTTTCAGATACCTATTACAAGGGAATTTATAATGAAAGCATCTGTCTTTCTTGGTATCGAACGACTGCTGTCGCTGGTACGTATCTTTTAAAAGCGGTTGATTCATCGAAAAACACTATTTTTGAAAATGAACTTCAGTTCAACGGCGATAACCTCTCACTTATTTCTTTCTCTGTAGATGGATGGACTGGAACAACTGGTTCTTCGGTTGTTGCACTGCATCTTACTATCAAGAACTCTGGTGATCTACCCGCTTATCCAAGCACGATGACGGTCCTTCAAGGAACATCATCGATAGATTCGGTTCTTCCACCGACCGTGATTCTCCCGTATCATACAGAGCAAATTACTTGTTTTGTGTCACTTCCTGACCTTCCTGCGGATGCTAATCAACTGAATATCTCTCTATTTGACAAGACTGGCACCATCCTTCTGCAGGTTAGATCATCGGCGGTAAAAAGAAATCTTATCGATTCATGGGTATATACCTGGTATTACCTTGGTAGCCATACCCTGGAGCTCCCTAATGTCGATTGGTTTTATGAATACTACAAAGGCTTGGATCGATTCGATATCGTCGATTATGCAGCATATGTATTTGATCCTTATGATGATAGTTATATCGATTTTCTGGTCAATCAGATTCTTATGCTAATAGATCTGAGAACCGATGTAGAGAAAATAAATTTTGTCGCATCGTTTGTTCAAAGCATTGAATATAAAAACGATGATCCGCAGAATACATCCTATGAATACCCACGCTATCCTCTGGAGACATTAAAGGAACAACGGGGTGATTGTGAGGACAAAGCAATTCTCACTGCTGCCTTGCTTTGGGACCTTGGGTATAATGTGTCTCTGATACGACTTCCCCAGCATATGGCAGTCGGCGTCCACCTCACTGAGACGATTCCTCTCTATTCGTATTACATCGATCAATATTATTTTTTAGAAACCACCACGCTTCATATGACACTTGGAAAAGTGCCCCCTGAATATCAGGGTCTGACAAACATAACTGTATATCCGATTTCGTCACGACCGCTCCTGGTTCATCTCTGGAAAAGTGCAACTCGATTTCAAATAAGCACTGGTGAGGATTATGTAAATGTCAAAATGGTTCTTGAAAATCTCGGGACTGCAGCGGCAACAGATATCGAGATTCGAGGAGCCTTCTATGATAATATGAGTCGAATATACGATCAGCAGACCACAAATGTTTCTTTTATTGCTGCTGGTGAGAAGTGTCTGGCGGAACTCTCAATCGATGTGCCTTCATCGGTTTCGACAACCTTGAAAACCCAATTGTACGTTCATGGAGTAATGGTCAATCAACGTGAATCATCATCATATTTCCCATGAAAAAAACCTTTTATGATTCCTTAAGAGATGAGCAGGCAGGGCAGGGGGATAAAGTTTATAACCGTTAAAGAATACTTGCCCTTTTGCTGGGCGTAGGTGAACGGTTGACGGTGGCCTTTTAGGTTGCTGAGGAAAGTCCTCTCTCACTCTGAATCAGGATCCTGTGCAAGCAGGTAAGGCGAGAGTCTTAGCAGAGGAACAGAAACGACACAGCCCTTGGATTATGCGATGATTCACTCGGTGATGAGGTCTTCTTGGGATTTGGTGAAACGGCCAATCTGCTCCTGGAGCAAGCCCAAACATCGGGATCAGTTATTCAGACTGCTCGTAGGTAGGGCGCATTAGACAAATACCGTTAGAACAGAAAGAGGCTTACGGCCTACACCCAGCA
>CAZGIV010000199.1:0-3554 GCA_964526175.1 uncultured Thermoplasmatales archaeon
CAGATCGTATCATCGCGGTAAGTGAATTCACCAAACGAGTCATCGTGGAAAAATATGGGATACATCCAGATAAAATCACCGTTGTTCACAATGCAGTCTATCCAATCGGAGAAGGCGAGAAACGAAATCTTATTCTGTTCTTGGGGAGACTGACGATACAGAAGGGCCCAGAGTTTTTCCTGAAAACCGCAAAAAAAGTATTAGAGTATGAGGATGCTCGGTTTGTGGTTGCAGGAGTTGGCGATATGCTCCCTCGTTTAATTGAACAAGCGGTTCACCTTGGGATCTCAAATAAAGTCATTTTTACCGGGAAACTCACAGAAGAGGAAGTTAAACATATCTATAAAATCTCAAGCATCTACGTCATGCCATCGGTCAGTGAACCGTTCGGCATCACCGCCCTGGAAGCGATTTCTGCAGGGACACCGACGATTGTCTCAAAAAGCGCAGGTGTCTCGGAGGTATTGAAGAATTGTTTTAAGGTAGATTTCTGGGATACTGATGAGATGGCAAACAAAATAATCGCACTTTTACGCTACGGTTCCCTGCGTGACACTATGAGGCAAAGTTCAAATAGGGAGATACAATTGTTTACCTGGGACCGCGTCGCAGAACGGACGCTTCAAGTCTACAGGGGACTTGCCTAATATGCCATCCATATGTTTCTACTTCGAAGTACACCAACCATTTAGATTAAATCATTTTTCTGTATTTAATATCGGGAATACAAAAGATGTCCATTCCACGTATTTTAATAAGCAACTTAACCAAAAGATATTTGAGAAGGTGGCACACAAGTGCTATCTCCCCACCAATAATTTATTACTTGAACTGATTCGGAAGTACGACGGAAAATTCCGCATCTCCTATAGTCTAACGGGAACGTTCGTTGAATACTGTGAGAATTATCTACCGGAGCTTCTTGATAGTTTTAAGGAACTCTTCAAAACAGGTGCAGTTGACCTTATTGATGAGACCTATTTTCATTCCCTATCCGGGCTCTATGATGAGTTAGATGAATTTGAGGATCAAGTCAAGATGCATCGACAGATGATACGGCGGGTTTTCAACTACAAACCAAAAGTGTTTCGAAACACGGAGGCTATCTACGATAACAGAATCGCCCGAAAAATTGCTGACCTTGGGTATAAAGGCATCATCACTGAAGGAGCGGAACGAATCCTTGGATGGCGTTCCCCTAACTTCGTGTATAAACCAGTGAATGCGAACCTTAAAGTTCTCTTGCGTAACTATAAACTCAGTGATGATGTTGGGTTCCGATTTTCAGCTCGTAACTGGCCTGGGTTTCCGCTTACCGCAGACAAATATGCGAACTGGATGTCGAATTCGTATGGTGACGTCATTAACCTGTTCATGGATTACGAGACCTTTGGGGAGCATCAATGGGTAGAAACAGGGATCTTCGAATTCCTGAAGCATCTCCCTGGCGAAGTAATGAAACATGACAATCTTGATTTTGCCACCGTAAGCGAAGCAGTAGAACGGTACGACCCGGTCGGTGACATCGATTCCCCCTGGGCGATTTCTTGGGCAGATGAAGACAGAAATGTTTCGACATGGCTAGGAAATGACATGCAGATTGCCTGCTTCAATGAACTAAAAGACATTGGACAAAAACTAAAAAGAAAAGGAGATCGAGACCTTTTGTACATCTGGAGATTACTACAAACATCAGATCACCTTTATTATATCTCGACGAAAGGTTTTGAAGATGGTAATGTCCATGCGTACTTCAGTCCATATGACATCCCCTATGATGGGTTTGTTAACTATATGAACATCTTACAAGACTTAAAAGAAAAAGCAGAACACCGGTGAGGAGACGTAATATTTAATGAAGATTGTGCATTTTTCTTGGGAGTATCCCCCAGTTATCTACGGTGGTCTTGGTACATTTGCAACCGAGATAACAAAAAAACAAAAAGAATTTGATCATGACGTTACTGTTTTTACCCTTAACAAGGACAACGCCCTTGCAACCTCTGATCAGATCAACGGGGTCGAGGTGTACCGACCTAAAACACTTGATTTCAGTAAACCATATTACCTTTGTGCCGATCATGAGTTGCGCTCATGGGGGCCTTATTTTACATTTTTCGCTGACGTCTTAAGTTATAACATTATCTCTGCGTCACAGCTCGTCAACTCAATCGTTCGTAAAAATAGGCGGTCATTTGATATTGTTGATGCTCATGATTGGCTTGGGATCATGGGAGGGATGGTCGGAAAAAAAGAGCTTCATATCCCTTTAATTTTCCATGTGCACTCCACTGAAGTGGGGCGATCAATTGGACGAGGATCTCATACCATAAAAGATATTGAATTTGAGGGAGGTCAAATCGCAGATTGTGTCATTACGGTATCCTATGCGATGGCTGATGAGCTCCTCAAACTAGGGTTTCCACAAGAAAAAATCCGGCCATGTTGGAACGGAGTCGACCCAGCGAAATACGATCCATCACGGGTTTCAAACGAAGATCGACTCGCTTTACGTCGCAGATACGGTATTCAAGATCACGAAACACTTTTATTTTTCATCGGTCGTCTGGTTACTGTGAAAGGAGTTGATAAACTGGTACGCGCACTGCCTCTCGTCCTGAAAGACTTCCCGAATGTGAAGTTACTGATTCTTGGTATCGGTGATATGGAAAAGGAGATTCGATCCATCGCAGATGAGTTAGGAATCCATGATAAAGTGATCATCAGAGCAGAGTTTGTCAGTGAAGAAGAAAGAATCCGTCATTATGCTGCAGCAGATGTTGTCGTACTCCCTTCGTTGTATGAACCGTTTGGCATCGTATGTACCGAAGCATTGTCTATGGCAAAACCAACGGTCGTCGGTGCACGGGGAACAAACGGGATGCGAGAGCAGGTTGTTCCTTCTGGTGAGAAACAATGTGGCATTCATGTTAACCCCTTTGAGCCAAAAGATATTTCATGGGGAATCATCCAAGTCCTCCAATCATCGGATAAAGGCATACAATGGGGGAAGAACGGCAGGCAACGTGTCCTGGACGAATTCAGCTGGGATGCAGTTACAAAACGTACTCTTGACATTTACAAAGAATTTATACGATAAGTTTTTTCAACGTTGTTGTATATACATTTTGGTAAGGAGTTATTCATGAGAGAATGGATTGTAACAAACGGGCTTGGAAGCTACGCATCCTTAACTCATACCGGTGAAACCACGAGCAAATTCCATGGATTGCTTGTTGCAAGTTTAGAACCGCCGACAAAACGATGGATGTTTGTCTCCAATGTTATCGATCGAATACAGATCAAAGATCATGTCTATTCTCTTAAAGGTCACAAAGGGAAGTTCGTGTTTGATTTCTTTCCCTCTCTCATCTATGATATCGATGGAGTACATCTGAAAAAAACCTTTTTCATGGAATATGGAAAAAATACTTCCATCATCAAATATACCATTGATACAAATAAGCCGCTGGTTCTGTCGCATATCCCGGTAGTCAACTCTCGGCATTTCTATGACATGACCTCACCAGGGTCTGCTTCGTTTTCTCAGAATG
>CAZGIV010000200.1:0-3540 GCA_964526175.1 uncultured Thermoplasmatales archaeon
AAGTTGGGCATGGAAATTCATGCGAGTTATTTGTAATGTGACAATGTCAAGTTAAATACGTGCCTTAAATAGGATACTTGCAGACGCTGTCTTCCCTGTATCATCATACACCGTGACTGTTAGCGTATGTTCTTTGAAAAAGAGGGTTTTTATTTTTTTTAGTTTCATAAAGGAATAGTCATATGGTGCTTCCGTATCATTATGCACGACAGTCCCATCAATAGAAAATTCAACTTTTACCACCGCTGAATCATCGCTGGCATTTACCGTGATAGTTTTCTTTAACAACAATATCGTTTTATTGTATGCAAGATTATGAAGGAGTGTGCCAATTATTTTTCTTTCTTGAAGCCGTTCTAGGATTGGTTTTCCGCTCAGATAGATTTTTCCTTTTTGAGGCGAAGTGATCTGCAGTTCAGGTGGAAGGTTCCCTTTTGGAACAACCCTTGTCGCATTCGTCGCATCAGCGTAGTAGGCATCAAACAGGTTTGCTGTTGTATCAGCAGGGTTTGCATATCCCTGCTGTTTATCTGAATTAAACACAACTGCGATAATCATTAAATTTTCGTAATCGTACGCTGAGATATCTTTTGTATCTGATAAGGTGATGCTCTTTTGCCCATCCACAGAAATATCCTCATTTGTTAGATATTCTAGAAAACCGAAGTGATATGGTTTACTATCATAGTCCGAAACATGCGAGATAATTTCCGTAAGGTAGAGCTTCAGCCTCCCATTGTACGAAGTATCTCCTTTATTTTCAATAATCGTATTTACTGCAACTTCCTTTGTACTATTTTGATATTGAGTAGTAACCGTAACTTTGATTTTTGGCATAGCTCTTCCTTGAGCTGCGTTAATAGCGTCGATATAGGTTGATTCAGGGTTGTTTGCTCCCACGATTACTTTATATCCCCCATCGATAAACACAGTTGGAAACCCGTACACATTATAATCCTTTGTGTTACGCTCTGCCGCGATCGGGTTTGTATCATTAATTAAAGCGACATAATAAAAGTTGTATTTATCAGTCTCATAGAGGGAATAGAGGGTGTTTGCCACATTTGGACAGTTCGTACACCAGGTAGCGGTTGCTTCCTCGATAAACACTGTATGAATGACGCTTTCATTCCCATGGTTACCTCCACCAGGGTTCACCGTAATGATATAATACTCCGAACCATCAGCGGAAGGATCGCCAACTGGACCATTGCCCGCGGCGTCATCTACCGTGACATAGTAATAATAATTACTTGTGGTACCTGAAGGAATACTGATGTCCGCGCTCCCACTTAGAATTGATTCAGAGACCCAGCTTGCTGATCCCGCGGTTTGATAATACAGGGTTGCTTCGGTGACATTTACATTATCACTAAAAAGAGCCGTGATGGTAACGACCCGACCCGCTGTTGCCGTGATATCCCCTGTAATATCATCGATCTGTGGGGGTTCTGAATCATTTCCTCCATTGTTATTATCATTAGTGTAGAGAATAACATATGCTGATGAACCAAGGAGAATTCCTATGAGTATAACGATTATGACGAGTTTTCCGATAAGCCTCATATTTACTAATTAATATACACATGCTTTATATATTAAATTTACTGAGACAGATATAAGGGGAAAATATTATAAAAATATGGTGAGAATCTTGAATTAGTACATAAGATTACAGAAAGTTTTATATGGTCACTTTTTCAGAAGATCAGGCGCATTCAAAGATAAACAATCACCACTCTACTAAGGAGAAAAATCGCGATATATGTGATAATAAAACAAGGGGTCTCCCGCTATAACACATTACCTTTTATAACAACTAAAATAACATGTATAATGGCTCTCAGCAGTACCGTCATTCATATCTATAACTCTTGTTCAATATGATTCATCATCTCTGCTAGTTTATGTATTCGTTCTATAATTTTATAAACATCAGAAAACGAAGTTTTTATTCGTTCAGTTGATAGGAATTGCTTTTCTTGTTAATAATTTTTTCAGCAATCATTTTATCAAGAATTGGTTTGAGTTGCGTCTGTTGTATTCCAAATTCTTTTTCTAACTCTGATAACGACATTGTACCCTTTAGTAAACAGCGTAAAATCTTCGCTCGAATCTGTCGATTTGAACCCTCAAACCGTGATTGTTGTGTTTTTGGTTTGATGCCGGTTTTGCGAGAGGTGAGATGAAGCGCACCGTAATCCATAAGCGCATTATGCCACGCCCTACTTTTACCTCTTGGAAGACATTTTTCTGCAATCTCCCAGAGTTCTTTATCAGGAATTTTCTCGGAAAGATTGAATTCCTTTATGAAGATACGTCGTATGTTCGTATCAACGGTGATAAGATCAGCGTTTGTTGAGAAAATCTGTACTGCTTGTGCGGTGTATCTCCCAACCCCAGGAATTTCGTGGTACTGGTGCATTGCTTTCAATACATCACCACCGAACTCGGTGACTATCTTTTGCGCAGCTTTATACAAATGAATCGCTCTGGTGTTATATCCCAGGCCCATCCACATATAAAGAACCTCAGCAAGCTTTGCAGAGGCAAGAGCTGTAATAGTGGGCCATTTAGCAATCCATTTCTCATAATACAAGATAACACGATTGACTTGGGTCTGCTGTAACATAAGTTCAGAGAGTAAAATTTTATATGAATCAGTTGTGTCCCTCCAGGGCAATTCCCGTCTGTTTACCTCATAAAAAGAAAACACTTTTTTTTGAAACCGCCGGATTTTCTCTTGGGATATACTCTTTAAAGTAATCTGCGAAGATACCTGTTTAACGCACATACTTTCTTTGAGGAGTACCTACGTTCTTAATATGATTTTTGCATGATTCAAATTTTTGGGAAGGTTTTTGAAGGTTTGTTGTATAAAGATACCTCTCCTATGAAGCGATATAACCTCAGCCATCTACAGAAACTTGAAGCAGAATCAATCTTTGTTATCCGTGAGGTTGCAGCACAATTCGAACGTCCTGTGTTGCTTTTTTCAGGCGGGAAAGACTCTATTGTTCTTGGGTATCTCTCCCGAAAAGCATTCGCTCCAGCGAAAATCCCTTATCCATTACTACATATTGATACCGGGCATAACTTCCCTGAAGTACTTCTTTTTAGAGATGCGTTTGTGAAATACCTTGATGTCCGCTTACTCGTTGGTTCCGTGCAGCGGTCTATTGACAGTGGACGGGTGAAAGAAGAAACTGGAAAATATGCAAGCAGAAACTATCTTCAGTCAACGACATTGCTTGACACTATCCATGAGTATAAATTCGATGCGGCTATTGGAGGAGGACGAAGAGATGAAGAAAAATCCCGTGCAAAAGAACGGTTTTTTTCTCATCGAAATGATTTTGGGCAATGGGACCCGAAGAATCAGCGTCCTGAGCTGTGGGATCTTTTCAATGGAAGAAAGCACCATGGGGAGCATTTCAGGATCTTTCCATTAAGTAATTGGACTGAACTGGATATTTGGCAGTATATCCTTAAAGAACAAATCCAGATTCCTTCGATTTATTTCTCTCATACGCGAGACTG
>CAZGIV010000201.1:0-3535 GCA_964526175.1 uncultured Thermoplasmatales archaeon
CTGACCAGTAGGATCACCGGGACATTTGGCACCATGTTCCTTGGAATAATAAAAAAAACGTTTCCCCTCAAATTCTCAATGGTAACATCTTTACACAACATCATTACACAATTTGCACTCCCTCAGGTCCACCTGGCGGCTAATTTCAGCGAAATCACCCAAGAAGGCATCAACTTTACCGGCACCATCGAAATTACCAATCCAAATACAATCGACCTCGAAATAGAAAACCTCTCAGCGAACATTGAAACCGAGACAGGAGTCCAGGTGGGGGCCGTCACGCTCCAAGGAAAAATGATCCCAGCAAAAACAACTCAACAACTGACCGGGAGTGGATGGCTGCTCCTCAAGGCACTAGATGCAAAGACACTACAGATGACTCTTACAGGGTCTATCATCCTTTATGTTGCAGGTATCAGGAAATCAATGAACCTTTCTGTGAGTGCAGACCTTATTCCCCCACGTCTGGAACGGCTTCTCTCAGATATTCCCACGGAGGCTTCTCTTACCGGAAATTATAGATACTCTCTAAAAGGAGGGTTACATGATCAGATTACGTTCAAGATAAAAAATCCGAATAAAATAACACTTTTAGCAACCGACATCACGGTGAAAATCTATCGTGTTGATGGAAACAAAACCAGGCAGATAAGCAATGGAACATTGCCTGATGGGATTATTGCTCAGCAGAATACCACGGTTCTCCAGGGAGATATGGTTATCCCGTTAACTAAACTATGGCCACGTCTTGGGGAACGATTTATTCCTGATCAGCTTCAAGTGGTTTTACGAGCGAACATCACCATCCAAGGGTTTAATCAAACCATATGGATCGGGGTGATCGGATATCAAGAGTTCCTGTTACATAGATTCTCAGGGTAAAAGATTTTATAAATGAATGAAGAGTATAAGTGTTTTATGTGGGGAGCGTTAAAGCATTTCTTATTGAATCTAAGTACTTTATTTGAAAATCTACAGAATTATGATGCCGTAGATCAGGATAAAATATTAGCAAGAATACAACAAGAGATTCAGAATGTATCAAATGAAAAACAGTAGTTCTGCTATCCATCTTTTGTATAGTGAAACCTATCAAAATACGTTTTCATGGAGTCATAAATATACTTACTGAGTTTGAGTACAGAGAGGTCAATATCAACGTTACGGGGGTGTATCAATGATGCCGCATCGATTTTTTTTGTCATGGTTAGAAAGAGTTTTTCCATAATACGTTCCAAGGTTGCTTGCGGTTCCTCACAGAACTCTTCATAGGTAATCGAGATATAATCCTCCTTTGGTAATTTCTCTATGTTTTTTAGATAATACTCTGTCGCTTTTGCAGTAATTCTCGTGATAAAGACCACGCTACATTCGGGGATTGTACGAACGATGAATCGGAGCGGCTGAAGCAGCAAAGGATTTGAATAAAATTTTTCGTACATCTTGGATAACTTTGCGGTGTACGGGTTTTTCTCGTTCAATATCATCCTGATAGCGTTCAACGTCGAGCTTATTGTTCTAAGTGGATGACGGTGAATGAAAACAAATTTCGCGGAGGGAAAAACCTGTTTAAGATAGAGGAAATTTGGCAGATCATACGGGTTTTTAAGAAGGATAGGTTTGTCGTTTCCAGCGATGAACTGGATTTTTTTACATAGTTCAGTAAATAGTGCGACATTTTTTTTCGTAATGTACATCTGCACTGTTTGTGTGTTGAGTAAAAATCCATATTCTTCAGCGAAATCCGCGGTAAGTTTCAGTTTATCGATACCTCTATCCTGAAGCCCGTTTTGTCTAAAAAACTCTGTAAGTCTTTGTTTTTCGTCTTCTTCTTTCTGTTCATGAAAATTGGAGAGTAGCTCGTTATAGTCGATAAGATGATAGGCAACAACAGGATTAAAATAACCAGTCGCTGTAAGCATCTTGTATAAAATACTCGTGCCTGATCGATGTACCCCTAAAATGAAAACAGGTTGGAATTCAATATGCTGAAGTTCTTTGAGGTATTGTGTGTCTCGATTTATGTCCATGCGGTTAATCATTTGATGATATATTGACGTTCTTTTAATAAATCCAGTGCTTTTTTACGTCTTCGACTGTGTTTTTTCATCAGAACCAAGAGACAGTATCCTGTAAGGTAAATATCTAAAAACCTGAAAAGGATACAAAAGATTGTTGACTGTAGTATGATTATTGAACTTCTGATTATTCTTGGAAGCATTGGAGTGTTTGGCGAATGCTATATCATAAGCCTCTGGGTTATTGCATATAGACGGACAAAAAAGAGGATATTTCTATCCTATTCTCCTTTGGCGTCTGTCATTGTTCCCTGTAAAGGAATCGAACATGGTTTTCATGAAAACATACAAGGATTTCTTGCACAAGATTATGCGAGATATGAACTTATATTCGTCGTTGATTCAGATGACGATCCTGCGTACAGAGCCTTACATCAACTAATACAGAAAAAACCAAATGTGCACGTAGTCCTTACAACCCCTTCTCCTGAATGCAGCGGTAAAGTTGCTGCATTGCTCACAGGACTGCAGTTCGCAACGAATGCAGAGGTTCTCGTCTTTGCAGATAGCGATATCAAACCAGACAAAAACTGGCTCCAGAACATCATCACGCCATTACAAGATGAAACCATTGGAGCTACGACAGGATACCGATGGTATTTTCCCTCAAACTGGAAAACATTGCTTATCTCTGCATGGAATATGACATCGATTGTCTTCATGTTTTATCCAAGTTATACGTTTGCTTGGGGTGGATCAATGGCCATCCGAAAAAAAGTATTCGATGATCTTGATATCAAAACAAAATGGAAAACCGCATTCTCTGATGATCTTGTCCTTACCATAACCGTAAAAAAAGCTGGATATAAGATATATCTTCAACCGAAATGTATCATGGAAAGCCAGCCGGAAACAAGCATTAAAAGTTTTATCCGCTGGGGAACAAGACAATATACATGGGTACGTTGGTATTACCCTGTGTTCTGGCTTGGCTCGTTCTTTGGTTTTATAGGGGCACAGGTCATAATCGCCCTCGGTCTGCTCCTCCTCCTGTTCGGATACTACCTGCCCGGTGTTTTATTAAGTTCGATGCTTCTGTTCGAAATACTCTATGGTTTGCTTGGAATCACTATCTTACCAAAAACTATGGTATATCAAAAAGAACGCTATCCATCAAAGATAGGCTACGCCTTCTTGACCCCGATCGTGTTTCTTTTATTAGCACAAAATGCTTTGGCATCAGCACTAACACAGGAGATACAATGGGCGGGTCGAACCTATCGGAAACCAAAGAATTAAAAGTTTTTTTTAGGAAATACTATCGATAGTAAGGAAATCCGCATTCCGTTCCACATCCTTTTTTTCTAGAATTATGAGATATGTTTTTAATGGTAATCTATGATGACTTAGACGGAAAAAGAAATAATTCAATGGTTTTCCATAGATTATTTGACAAGAACTCGTGATATTTTCTTAATCTGTAAAATTTATATATCATTATTTCATTATTAGATGCG
>CAZGIV010000202.1:0-3521 GCA_964526175.1 uncultured Thermoplasmatales archaeon
TTAACAATCGTTAATTATATATACTTATAAAATATATCATATCTATGCAGCGTACACCCTGCGAATACATGCTCTGGAACGGTATCCCAGCGATACGAAAAGAACTCGCTGAGACCCTAATAAAACAGTTTGGGCTCAGCCAACGGGAAGCTGCAGAAAAACTTGGGTTAACACCCTCAGCAATCTGTCAATATCTCTCAAAAAAAAGGGGAAAAACTGATTTTTTTGATGAAACAATCATCCAAGAAATCACCATTTCCGCAGAACGGATCGTCAAAAACGATGGAACCTCTGTCGTCATCGAAACCTGCCGCATCTGCAGACTCGTACAAAAAAACAAACACGCCTCTCCCCTCTTCAAAGAACATCAGAAAAAAACAGACTAAACAACGCTGAAAAACCCAGTCATCAACCAATCTCATCATTTTCATGGATCAAGATGTACACCTGATGATTTTTTGTTACACGTTCAAACACAAGAGAAATTGTTCCACCCCTTCGAATAATATAACTTTGTCCGTCCCCCTGAATGACCCATTTGTCGTCAACATAGGTCCCTTCCCTAAACTTGTAGGTTTCTTTCGGCAACCAAATGACCTTTTTACTTCCACCCTGCACTTGATAAAAAATCACGGCCCCGTCTTCAGTAAGCCCTGGTGTTAACACACCGGTATTTGAAGGATCAGGGTCGCCGCCGAACGAAAGATACATCAGTGAATCAGGCAGAGAAAAGGTTTGCATCCGTTTTGATCCTTCCGGAGCAGAAAACGCATCCACATCACGAAACCCACCAGTCCCCGCCATCGTAGAAAGAGAGGATTCTAACAATCGACATTGCCCTTCAACCTCCTGTTCTGCGAGAACCGTACGGAGATTCCCAGAAGCAACCACTATCAATAAGACAATCGCAGCGATAACTGCAAGACTGATAATGAGTCGAATAGGAAGCATTTCAACGGCTTCATTGTTCATCTGCTGCAGAGGACACCTCCTTTAATCTCATCTTTTTTTTCCTTCTTCGATGACCGGTTCTGCTCCACCATGCCAGCTGACACGAGGACGAAGCTGAATCACATGAATAGACTCTGAGGTATCATCAATGAGCAGCGCAACCCCTTTTTCCGATCCTATCTTTTTTATGGATTCACTGATATCACCAGACATATAGGTAGGACGAATCCGACTTAACGCATCAATATCCTCTTGTGCAGTCAATCGATGACAGATGATGAGATCACAGTGAGAAAGCACCTCCGGCTCAACCGCGCTCGGTCGTTGCGTCGCAAGAATAAGAGAAAGACCGGGTTGTCGCCCCTGCCGCATCCATTCCTCAATCAGTACCTCTTTACTTAATGTCTTTTTTCCATGAGGGACGAACAACTGTGCTTCATCCACCGCAAGCCACACAAGAGGAATACCCTCTTCTTTGACCATAAATCCCATTTTTTTCTGCTCAAAGATCTTCCGTGACTTGACTCGTTCTTCAAAAATCTTTTCACTAAGCAACGCAACAACGATATCCTTGAGAACCGGGCTTTGAAGGACACTGAGATCAAGAACGGTGATAGTCGCAGGCTGAAGAAGATCCTTTATCGAAAGACCCTCTGTATCAAACACACCCCATGAATCAGCCATGATAAAAAAGTTCTCCACTGCACATCTTACGTCATCATTTGCTCGAACATCCTGTTGAATATACGAGAGTATCTCCGCAATGGAAAAATGATGCGTCGATGATTGCAACGCAAGGATAGCCCGTGTCAGGACGATACCAACAGGGTCAGTGGCTTTTATACCAAATAATTGACACCAATGCAGAGGGGAGAGTTCAGCGATGCTTAAAGAAAAACGTTCAACGACGATATCATTCTTCGAATAATTCTTAGTACCATGGACAGGGACTAAAAGACGAACAGGAAATCCTTTTGGTCTCCGACCCCATCGAATGATGTTATCCAAAGAATCTTTACTCGGAAACTGTGTCGACCAAAAAATCCCCAACGTATCAAGAACAACGACCGCTAGACTCTTCTTTATCGCAGGTTCAAGTTCTGCGATCTCCTCAAGAAGAATCCCAATGGTATACGACTTTCCATACCCTCGCTTCCCACAGATGAAAATCATATGAGGACGCAACGCATCACAATAGACTGATGCCCCAAACGACCCGTCAAGGGCATAGTATCTCCCAATATTCAGAACCCCAGTACCTGTTTTTTCTCTTCGTCCCAGTACATACTGTTTCTCAGAGAGCGATGACCGTCTCTCTGCATGAGACATTCTCATAATTTACCTCCCGACTTTTTTAATTTTGTAAATGAGAAAATATATATGCTGATAAATATTATATACTTTCTGTCTGGGGGTATACGTTCTAAGAACCTCTACACTATTCATTTCACATACATCAACAGTGGACAATACCATAAGTCTGGGAGAAGGTCTATGGAAGAAAAACTATGTCCGTACGAAATAAAAAGAAAAACAGAAAGTAAGACACTGCTCATAAACTGCCGCGCCTGCACAAACGGAGATTCCACGCTCTGCGATGAACGCTGCCGACGAAACATTTTTCAAATCCTACAGAAAGAACACGGGGTTAACCGACTGGTGCTTAACCATGCGATCGTGAAAGTCTATACCGGGGAGGAAGTAAGCTGTTTACATGATATTACCAGGTTTATCGAAAACTTTCGCTCCTATAGTCATCTTCGGTTATATCAAAAGGATCTTATCAATTGTAAGTCATGCACTGAAAAAAGACAGAACGAATTACATAACTATCGTCAGGATGTTTTACGTGACCCCATTGAAGTATTTTTACGATTCAAAGAACATCTACAAAAGAACCAAATCTTAGAACCACCGTGTTATGAGTGTGAAGAAAAATATCGAACCATGCTTTTAGACATGATTAAAAAAGATGACTTGTCGCGACGTTTCGGTGGAAAAGATATTACCAGTGAAACGTTTTATACGACGTATATCCAGCCGTATGTACGACCGGGATTTATTGACTCATATATTTATCTTGAACCGCCAGTCGATGCAGTGTTTTTGAAGTCTTATGAAGTGTGTCGAACAGGATCACTTCCCTTGCATGTTTCACTGTATTTACTCCGTTCAAGACCAGAAAAACTGTACTTTGTCGTCCCACCAGAATATGAACTACCTCGTGAAGAACTGTATCTACTGGAAGATGTTCGAATGCATCTTTCCCGACATCGTCCCAAAGATGTGTCGTTTATGGATACAGAGACCGCCGAGGAATACTTTCAGCGTCTTGGAACTCAGATTATTGCTGGATATGTTCAGGAGAAACATCTCGATCTGGATACGGACAGAATCGAATACCTCGCTGATCTTTTTTCCAGGTATAGCGCCGGATTTGGTATCCTTGAAGATCTATTACTTGACCCACATATCCAGGATATTTACGTCAATGCACCGGTGACAAATAACCCATTGCACCTGGTTTTGGATGGAGAGGAATATACGTCAAACATTTATTTTTCTGATAG
>CAZGIV010000203.1:0-3447 GCA_964526175.1 uncultured Thermoplasmatales archaeon
AACTCCAAAAGTTAACAAAAGAAAGAAAAATCACAAAACTGACCTATAAGCAAACGAATCAAAAGAAAGCTGATTTATTTGTGAATGATTTACCAGCCATATAGGCTCCTGAAGAGGATGTCTCATAGACAGTACTGAAGGAGAACCTTATGGAACAGGCCATCAATTCCTCAACACTCATCCTGGTGCAAGGAGAGATATCACCACAGAATCAACAGACGCGATCGTGAACGCAGTAAACAGCAGTCTTGTTGGAGGCGGAGGTGTTGACGGTGCCATCCATAGAGCAGGCGGACCAGAAATCATGCAGCAATGCAGAATGAAGTATCCAATGGCTGAAACAATGGTGCGGAAAAAACCTTCTGATTAACTGCATGTTCATATACTGAGTTACTTTCTCTGAAGAAAGTTATTAAATAGCGGAACTAGATTAATATTCCATACGAGGGATTGAAATTTATGAAAAAAATAATGATCATAGCAATCGTAGGAGTATTACTTGTAAGTGGTTTAGGGGCTGTCGCGTTTGCGACAAATACGTCTCCTACATCACCAATACTAACGAACACAGAATCAATTCTTTTTTCAACACCGCCAACAACGGTTGAAAAAGATGGTTTTATTCAAATAGAACTCAATGGTGCGACGACACAACTACAGGAAGCAAACAAACCAGTCTTACCTATCTATATCAAGACCTACGAGATTCCTTTTGGGTCTACCAACATAAAGGTAACCTGCACCCAGAAAGATGTCACCACCATTGTCCTCTCAAAGGACATCATCCCCGCTTCCATTACTCCCTTATCAAAAAAGACTGAGACGACACAATATATAAAGGACTCCTCGGTCTATGAGAGCACATTGTTTTACCCCGAAACTTGGTATACCTATGATCTTGGAGCGGGACGGAACCAGCAAGACCAACAAATCACCTTCGTCAAAGTAATCTGTTATCCAATTCGCTATTTACCGGTACACCACCGGGTCGTCTATACAGATGGTTTTGACGTCACCGTCACTTACACCACCCCGACTACACCAAGAACCGTTGACACCACCTATGACCTGGTAATCATCGCGCCCGCTTCATTCGAATCGACACTTCAACCGCTGATCGACTTCAAGAACACCAAGGGAGTCGCGACGACCTTCAAATCCATGGAAGACATCCTCGCAGAATATCACGGTGCAGATCAACCCGAACAAGTGAAAAAATTCATCAAGGATGCATATGAGACCTGGAACATTACCTATGTCCTTCTCGCAGGTGGCCTGAAAAGTCATGTCTATGCCAAAGACAAGGATACCATCTCCGCTGGCTGGAAAGCATGGTGGGTCCCAGTTCGATATGTCAGTATCCCACAAGATGATGATGAAGGATGTCTCTGTGACCTGTACTATGGATGTATTTACAACGCAACTGGTGGATTTGACAGCTGGGATTCCAATGGAGACGGAATCTATGCCGTTTGGAACATGCCGGGGTATGGAAACGATGTCTTTGATTTGTACCCTGAGGTCTACGTGAGTCGATTACCAGTGGTCAATAAAATAGAGCTGAAGCATGTCGTAAAAAAGATCCTTACCTACGAAAGCACTGGTCCAGAAGAAAAACCATGGTACAATACCTTCATCGGTGTCGGCGGAAGAACCTTTGCGTATTATCAAGGTCAACCAGATGGCGAATACCTCTGCCAACTCGCATACAATTATACAAAACTTGCAGTACCTGATTTGACATTGACAAAAGTATTTACCACCAACAGAGACATCGGTGGCTTGGTACCCAATAAGAAAGATATTCCAACTGCTATTAATCAAGGAGCAGGGTTTGTTGATTTCGAAGGACACGGCAGTCCCTCACGTTGGGATACCAACTGGTTTGATATCAATGAACGTACCGGCATTACGATAGTCAATTTCCCAAGATTACAAAATAAGGGCATGCAACCGGTGGTGGTCGTCGGTGGCTGTCACAACGGGATGTATAATATCTCGATGATCCCCGCGATGCTCGACAAGAATGGAACAATTCATTTTGGCTATGGATACCCTATCTTTAACTGTTTTAGCTGGGATATGATCGTAAAACCCTTTGGTGGAGCGATTGCATCAACCGGCTGTACCGGATATGGGTTTGGTTCTGGAACAGACCCTGTAACACTGAGTGGGGAACTTGAGATGAACTTCTTCTTTGAAATCGGAAATGGCTCAACACACCTAGCACAGGCTCATAGCCGTGCGATTCAGAAATACATCGCTGAAGAAACAATAGGCCGGTCCGATGCGTTCTGCATTACGAACTGGGCGGTCTTTGGTGACCCAAGTCTAAGATTCGGTGGATATCCCTCATAAAAGAAAAATCCTTTTTTTTATATATATCATCCAACAATCGAAAAAATGGTTTTAAATATCCGTACACTCTTGAAAGAAACAAAAAAATACATGACCTCTAAAAAATGAGGGAGACGCCATGAGAATCAAACGATATCAAGTAAACGCGTTCACCAATACCGTCTTCCACGGAAATCCCGCTGCAGTCTGCATCCTGGATAACTGGCTCGATGAAACACTCATGCAACACATCGCTATGGAAAGTAACCTTTCTGAAACAGCGTTTGCCGTCCAAAAAAACACCCAATTCCTCACCTGATGGTTCACCCCGCCTCATTGTTTAAGCATTCTTTAACCAATTTTCATGTGTTTTTTAGATATGTTATTATAAAACCATGACCATCAGAAACCTAATGAACGATGATACAAGACGTTTAAAGGATCTCTTACCAAAACGACTCCTGGTCTATCCTTTCCTAGAACTTCCCTTGGAACTCTCCAACCACGATGAAAATAATACCAGGAAATATAATGAACAAGACATCATCCTGTGGGAAATACCGGAGACCACTGACCCATACAACCCGATAAAACTCCGAGAAACCCCTGACGAGTGACCCCCTATTTTTTTTTTAATAATACAAGGTATATCGCGTTTTTTTATTTAAGGAGAAACAAAGGAATTCAAAGTTATTTTGACTTTTTGAAAAAATAGTTCATTAAAAGAGCAGAAACAACAATCGTTCCAATAAGAGATAATGTACCAACCCAGTAGTATACTTCTTTAAAAGGATTGGTTGTATCTGCAAAAATCGCTCCTACCGTCATGCTACCGAAAAAACTGATTGAACCTCCAACAATTAAACCGAATAACATCCATCCATAATTTCTAAAATCTTCTTTTATTGTCATAAAAGATATCCATGGACTTTCTGTATTAAAAGTTTACCATATTTTTCTCTTTCGCAACAAATGTCAACAAAAAAATCTGAATCCTAATTTTACAGGTAAAAAAGGGTCTGGAAAGTCTCCTGTTAATAATATATTCCTAAGTCCATCCGCCAACATATAATATAATGGAGCAGGTTCTTAGGAATATATTTTTTTGAT
>CAZGIV010000204.1:0-3419 GCA_964526175.1 uncultured Thermoplasmatales archaeon
AAGGTGAGAGAATGGTTTTGAAAAATCAGAAGGAAGTTAAATCAGGAAATCACAATCCGAGATTAGTTGTTCATAAAAAGAGAGCACGCGTTGAGATTATCAATGGAAATATCCCAGATTTGAACGCATAATGTGTTCCATATATTTTCATCGAATCTTCCTTTGATTTTCCCTATAATCTGGTAATCATAGATCGGTCCGTCTACATTGTCTTTATTGTTGGTGATGGTGTAGTATGTTTTTATTCCATTTTCGAATGTCTTTTGATATACCGCTCTCTGTTCTACTGTATCGTTGATGGTATAATAGAGGATGATGTCTCCTTCTCCAATTGATAATCCTTGATATGTTGATTTTTCAAAAATGATATATCCGTCGTTCATATCGATTCGACGTATTTTATCGTTTTTAATGTATTGATACGCGTTTGGGTGTTGAAATGAGTCGATAAACGTATCGATACCAAGGAGTTGCGTTATGGTAATAAACGGGAGATTTACGATGATGAAGAATGCAGAAATTTTAATGATTGATTGTATTGATTTTTTCTTCATTTCATCACCTCAATCTTGCTGTTTTGTTTCGTGCTAACATTTAACATTAATTCTATATAAACACTATCTGGAAAAATGTCAACAAAGCCATATTACCGATTTTAAGGCAAATCAAAGATATAAAAAAACATTAAGAGGGGAAATACATTACAGAGATGCAATGCAAGAGATATGGACCGAGAAATACCGGCCAAAAACACTATCTGATCTCGTCGGCCAGGATAACATTATCGAGAGACTCAAGGCCTATGCAACAACAAAAAACGTTCCACATCTAATATTTGCTGGACCACCAGGTACCGGCAAAACAACAGCAGCACTCGCCCTTGCCCATGAGGTTTTTGGGGAGCATCATTGGACACAAAACTTCAATGAACTTAATGCAAGTGACGAACGAGGTATCGGTATCATACGTGGAAAAATCAAGGACTTCGCACGTACTGCACCCATTGGAGCAAACTTTAAAATTATTTTCCTTGATGAAGCGGACTCTCTAACCCAAGAAGCTCAGGCAGCTCTTCGAAGGACAATTGAAAGATACACCCATATCTGTCGATTTATTCTCTCGGTAAACTATTCTTCAAAAATCATAGAACCCATTCAATCCAGATGTGCGGTCTTTCGCTTCAAGCCACTCACTGCAGACGATGTTAAAAAATACATCAGAAAGATTGCAACAAAAGAACATTTAGAAATCAGCCCTGATGGTCTCGAAGCCCTTATTTTTATTGCACGAGGCGATATGCGAAGAGCAATCAATGTTTTGCAAGTAGGTGCATCGATTAATAAAAAAATAACAGCAGAACTCCTCTACGAAACCTCTGCGACAGCCCGACCAGAAGAGATCAAGGTACTGCTCAACACAGCTTTAGCTGGAAATTTTATGGCTGCACGAAATCAATTATACGACTTACTAATCACCTATGGATTAAGCGGTGAAGAGATTATTAAACAAATTCATCGAACCATCTTTGACCTAACAATACCGGATGACCATAAAGTGCAACTGATGGAAAAAACCGGCGAAATCGAATTCAGGCTCGTTGAAGGGAGTAACGATCACATCCAACTTGAATCACTATTAGCCCAATTCGTTCTCTTTGGTAAACGTTTAAAGTAATTTCCTCTTCTTCAAGAACTTAAAAAGGAATGACTCGATCTCCTTAGCAGTTTTATCTCCGACACCATATCTGATTCGAACAATAGGTTTCTTCGTTTTTAAAATCCGGGTAAGATCAATTGGTGTACCACTGATAACCACGTCACAATCGGTGTTGTTAATTGTCTGTTCCAATTCATGTATCTGTTTTTTCCCGTATCCCATTGCAGGGAGAACGTTTGTCAGATGGGTGTATTTGTTAAACGTGTTGATGATTGAACCAACAGCAAAAGGTCGAGGATCCACGATCGTCTTTGCCCCATGTTTTTTCGCGGCAACTAAACCAGCGCCATACCGCATCCCACCATGAGTCACTGTTGGGCCATCCTCAATAACAAGGACCCTTTTTCCTTTAATCATTTTTTTATCTTCTGCGTGAATCTCTGAAATACCATCGATGATCTGGGCTATCGAGTTTACAGATTTAACATTCGAACGAACAGTTTCGATATCTTTTTTACGAGCGGTGTTGACCTTATTGATTATGATAACATCTGCACTTCGCACATTCATCTCACCAGGGTAGTACGCAAGTTCATCACCTGCACGGTGAGGATCAGCAATGGTAAACAGTAGGTCTGGTTTAATAAATGAAAAATCGTTATTCCCACCATCCCAGATGATCACGTCCGATTCCTTTTCTGCGGTTCTGAGGATTTTCTCATAATCAACACCAGCGTAGATGATCCCATCCATATCAATATAGGGCTCATATTCCTCACGTTCCTCAATTGTGCATTTATACGTATCAAGGTCGGTATAACTTGCGAAACGTTCACAGGCCTGCATGGTCAGATCTTTATCATACGGCATAGGATGACGAATTGAGGCAACCTTTAATCCTCTCTTTCGTAGAATTTCAAAGATTTTCCTTGAAACTTGTGATTTTCCACAACCTGTCCTCACAGCACAGACCGCGATGATAGGTTTTTTTGAGAGAAGCATTGTACTCTTTGGGCCTAACAGCATGAAATCAGCGCCAGCTGCGTTCACAATCGCAGATTTTTTCATAACATAGGTATACGGAATATCACTATACGCGAAGACAACGCAGTCAACATCAAATTTTTTAATTAAATCAGTGATTTGTTCTTCTGGATAAATCGGGATGCCCTTAGGATATTGTTTCCCTGCGAGTGCTGCTGGGTATTTCCTGTCTGCGATATCAGGAATCTGGGTTGCAGTAAATGCAACAACATTGTACGCTGTATTGTTACGAAAGTACACGTTAAAATTATGAAAATCTCTTCCTGCTGCACCCATGATAATAACTTTTCTTTTCTGAATCACAAATATCCCGTCTAGCCAGGAATCCGGTGTTGGTTTATATAGATTTTTCTCATATTATCCTATAAAAACGATTTTTTCCAGTAACTACAAATACTGTGATTTAATTTCATTTATGATTGTGAGGAGTATGAACCGAGAAGCCATACCATTGATTGTTGGTATCCTTGTTCCTGTGATAATCGTAGTCCTTATTGTTTTATATATATCTGGCTACGATATCACAGAATACCTTCGAAAAATTGATATAATCTACTATATCATCGTTCTTCCATTTGGTCTGGGTCTTTTAGCAGCAATCCTGTATTTCAGGAAACCAAGAGATTAAATCTAATTAACTTTGGTAGAGAAATTTAAAGAAAGTTATAAATACGAACAAACTATATCAAAAATTGTTGGATGAGATGCACGAAAAGTAG
>CAZGIV010000205.1:0-3389 GCA_964526175.1 uncultured Thermoplasmatales archaeon
GGAACTGAATCGTCTTTGTTTTTTTCTAGGAGGAAGTAATTTCGGGAAAAGACACAACTAATCTCGGATGATAAGTTTCTTTAATAGCTGATGAATAGCCTAGAGGAGATTACTATGCAATTTATTCCCAATTCGCCGTTAAAGAAAACAATGTTAAATGAACTAAAATTGCATGATATCAATGATCTTTTTTCTGACATTCCACAAGAGATTAAAATCGACAATCTCAGACTTCAACCAGGACGTCATCAGCAAGAAGTAGAAGGCCATATGCGAACGATAGCTAAGCAAAACAAATCCTTTTGTGAAATGCCATCATTTATTGGTGGAGGTTTTAAACCTCATTACATCCCTTCTGCTGTTAAATCAATCATTTCTCGTTCAGAATTCTACACCGCATACACACCATATCAGCCAGAGACATCCCAAGGATTCCTTCAAGCGATTTTTGAGTACCAGAGCATAATTGCAGAACTCACAGGCATGGACATCTCCAACGCATCGCTGTATGATGGTGCAACAGCACTTGGGGAAGCAGGCTTAATGTGTACCCGCATTACTAAGAAAAAAACATTTGTTATTCCTGAGAACATTTCCTGGGAGAAAAAAAGTATTATAACAAATTATACAAAAGGTGCAGGGATCACAGTAAAACAAGTCGCCTACGATGCGAAAACGGGAACGATTAATCTGGAGGAACTCAAAAAAACAATCGATGATGATACTGCAGGTTTTTACTTGGAAAACCCGAACTTTTTTGGTGTCTTTGAAGACGAAGTTGAAGAAATTCATTCAATACTTCAGAAGAATCAATCGTTGTTTGTCGTTGGTATTGACCCGATCTCTCTTGGGATATGTAAAAGTCCTGGTGAGTATGGAGCAGATATTGTAATTGGGGAAGGAAAAAGCCTTGGCAATCCTCTTGACTTCGGTGGATCAACCTTAGGGATCTTTGCCTGTAAAAATGAGTTTTTACGTCAAATTCCAGGTCGAATCATTGGGATGACAAAGGATCATCTGGGGAAACGAGCATTCTGTATGACGATGCAGACCCGGGAGCAACATATCCGTAGAGAAAAAGCGACGAGTAACATATGCACCAACGAGGGGTTATGTATGCTTGCGGCTGCAACCTATCTGGCTTGGCTTGGTGGGAAGGGTTTGCATGAACTCAGTACCCGAAACTTTGAACAAGCACAAAAATTAAGAAAGAAAATCATTGAGATTCCAGGATTTTCAACGGTATTTTCAGGTGTCCATTTCAATGAATTTGTACTCCGATGTCCTGATGCCGTTAAAGTTCATCACCATTTATTACAACAGGGAATGCAAGGCGGTCTGCTGTTAGAACAATGGTATCCGAAATTAAAAAATTGCATGTTATTTGGATTGACAGAGGTCCATACAGATGAAAGCATCGAACGTCTGGTTTCCCTCCTTAAAGAGGTGGACTGATGTACCATAGTGCTATTTGGGATGAACCACTGCTGAACGAACTAGAAGAAAATAAAAAAGAAAAATACGTCCTGAAGACGGTACTTCCAGACGCCCTCCAAAGAAAAAGACTCATAGATATTCCTCATCTAGATGAAACGCAAGTGATACGACATTTCTTCCATCTGAGCCAAATGAACTACGGTATTGAATCAGGGATTTATCCACTGGGTTCATGCACCATGAAATATAACCCGAAGATTTGTGAGGAAATAAGCCACTGGGAAGGGTTCGCTATGCTTCATCCATATCAAGACGAGACGACGGCACAAGGGACACTACGGATTATGTATGAACTCGAGCAGATGCTCTGTGAAATCACTGGCATGGATCATTTTAGCTTGCAACCAGCAGCAGGGGCACAAGGGGAATTCACCGGTCTTCTTATCACCCGTGCCTATCATGAATACAACAAAGATTTCAACAGAGATGAAGTAATCCTACCAGATACGTCACATGGGACAAATCCTGCAAGCGCTGCTATGGCCGGCTACAACGTCATTGAGATTCCCTCCACGAAAGAAGGAACGGTTGATATAGAAATGCTAAAAAAAGTCCTCTCTGACAAAACCGCTTGTTTCATGCTTACCAATCCTAACACTCTTGGCATCTTCGAATCAGAGATTACTGAAATAGCTCGACTCGTCCATAAGGCAGGAGCGCTACTCTACTATGATGGGGCGAACATGAACGCGATTATGGGAAAAGCACGTCCCGGTGATATGGGATTTGACATTGTGCATCTGAACTTACATAAAACATTTTCCACACCACATGGCGGGGGAGGCCCGGGGTCTGGTCCTGTCGGTGTAAAAAAGAATCTTGAGCGATTCCTGCCTATACCACGAATTGTCAAGAAACAAAACACCTACAGTTTTAATTATGCATATTCAGATTCCATTGGAAAGATTAAGGCTACCTATGGAAATGTTTCAGTGATTCTTAAAGCATACATCTACATCCTTTTAATGGGAGGAGACGGGCTGAAAGAAACATCAGAAATCGCTGTTTTAAATGCAAATTATATGAAGAAAAAACTCATTGATTCAAATCTCTATCAGCTCCCCTATGGAACGCTTCGTAAACATGAGTTTGTCATCAGTTGCGAACACCTTCGTTCCACGAAGGGAATCCGCGCAGTGGATGTTGCTAAACGTCTCTTAGACTATGGACTGCATCCACCAACGGTGTATTTTCCGCTTATCGTTAAGGAAGCCTTAATGATCGAACCAACTGAATCAGAGTCTAAAAAAACCTTAGATGTCTATATCGATACGTTGCTGCGTATTGCACAGGAAGATCCGTCACTCGTAAAGGACGCCCCACACAATACCGTAGTGCAACGTATCGATGAAATCGGAGCTGTAAAAAACCCTATTTTGACGTGGAATCAACTTGAAAAAACCAAAGAACAGGCTACGTAAAAGAAGCCTTATTTCATGAAGAACGTTTATTTTTATTATTGGTAAGTCCATGAATAGTTCCAGATGTTATCTGAGTGGTGATATTAACAGGTTTTGTTCCAATTGTTTTCAGTGACTGGAGAAGTTGCATGCCATGCTCTTTTTCCTGATAGTTACATTTAAGGATACCGTCCATTCCATCGAACTGGACTATCCAAAACCCTAGTTCTTTTGTATTTTTTAAAAAGAGGATAGAGGTATGTTTTCGAAGTGCTTGTATAAGGTCTGTTTTTGTTAAAAGAGAGTCCTTTTTTTCATATGACACATGAAAACCAATATACCGATGTCGCCTAGTACCTTTTACGATAGGGTGCACCTCTTTAGTAGAAAATAATTGATAAAGTGTTTATTCTGATTCAATCCGAGGCGCCAGGAGGTAGGTGACATGTCCGTGTTTCTCTGCGAAATCAAAGTCGACTCGGATGGGGTTGT
>CAZGIV010000206.1:0-3323 GCA_964526175.1 uncultured Thermoplasmatales archaeon
TGACTGAGAAAATGAAAAATATTGGATTTTCGACAATAGATAAAGTCATTAATGACATCTTACAAGTGCTATCACCTGAATATGAAGAAACAATAAAAGAAATGTCAATCGATGATTTTCGTGATATAGAACATTTCAACTTTGGGCAATGGATTAGAAACAAATACTTATATCAGAATCCTGAACAGGAACAACTAATTAAGAGTCTGGGTGGATTAGAAAAAAATCGCATTCTCCTTGATGGCGACCGTTTCTCACATATCGTTTTAGAAGCATTATGGGAGAAATCACGCCTGAAAACAAGCAACAACCATGAAATGGGGAGTAGTCCAGTCTGGGGATAAAACTAGGAAAAGAAGATCATCCACTAATGATATGACCCGGCAATTTCTTTTTTAACTCTTCAAAAAGATCAGTTGTTTCTTTATTACTCGTTCGACCTAGAAACGCAGCAATCCCAAAATTTATTGATTGATCACCGTAAGTAATTTCTATCGCTTTCCTGCCTGATCGTAGATCTTTCGCAGATGAAAAACTCGCCTTGGTTATCCTAGAAAACGGGATATACATAAGTTGTTCTGAGCCTAAGGCATGATGGAGAAGAAATATCAATCGTTGATTAGTCAGCAGGACAACTCCTTGATTTTGCTTCGCCAATTTTTCAGAGAAGTTGAATATTTTATTCTTCAATTCGATTGTTTCCCCATTTAATAATTTTAGATTTTTATTAAGTTCGTTTTCTACTGAGAAATCACTCTTTACTTTGTCTATAATAATTTCATTTTGTGGATTCATTTTAATCTCCTCTGTTAAATTGAAGTAAAGCTGTAAAAGTACTGTAACTTATATTATTTTCTTAAAATTCCTTAATATTTTCCTCGATTTCCAAGGAGTTATTATCTTTCATTTATATAAAAACATAAGGTTAAGTTTTTAGATGGTATAGGTTTTTAAAGAAATAATTGTTTTAAAATTGTAATTTGAGGAGAAATGAATATGCCAAGATGTCCACAATGCGGGAAATTTTTTAGGAGCAAAAAAGCCTTAACAAAACATAATACAAAAGAACATACAAAAAAAATACCTCATATTGGGAGAAACCGAAATATCGTTTAGATTGTTTCAAATACACAAAACATGAGGTTAATTTTTAGATGTATAGGTTTTTAAAGAAGTAAGGCTTATAAAATTGTAATTTGGAGGAGGCATAACGAATATGAAAACGAGAAGTAGAACGATATACAAAGGAGAGTTGCTAAATCTATATGATATATCCCCCAATACAGAAGACTTATTTGATGGTGTCATATTAGAATATATGATCATCCCAATCGGTAAAGAGAGACATCAAATATTCATAGATAGAGCAACGTTCAATAACATAATAAAAGAGCTCCCTAAAGCAATAGCGAATTACAAACGATATAGGATAAAATACCCGAAAAGGAAGGCATGAAGAATTATAGAATGTGCTATTCATCGATAACATAGTTTAACAGCGACTCATAACTCGTTTATAACGTAATTCTCCATTGTAGCCTGAATAGAAATCATGTAATGATTGATGTTTTAAGCACGAATCTCTTTGAAACAACAGATATGCAATATTAAAATTACACCTTCCGGACGATTAAGTAATTGGTTTAATACGAAAAAAGGGGAGAGGAATTCTTGGGAGAAAACCCAAAACCTCCCACTTGGGTATATAGTTAAAATAACCATATAATGGTAGGTGAGACGAAGCTGAAATAGCTGTTATGATCTATTTGGTATGGTTATGAGGTTGGCCGTAGAATAATGATTGTGAAGCTGCTGGAAGTCACTATGTTTATCTTTGTTTTTCGTTTGATCTTAATTTTTTTTTTATGAATCGACCGTCGTCCTTAACTCTGGAAAGCTTATCGATCTTTCCTTTGAGCCAGCCTATCCTGATTTCTTTCATGGTATTAAAGTCTGGAACATAGGGTTTAATATCCAGGAGTGGTGTGCCATCAATAATATCCAGATCCTGAATGTGGAGAATATTATTGTTGACCTTGATCAGTCGAACGACAGAGACGCCGATAGGATTTGGTCGATTCGGGCCCCGGATTGCAAAAACACCATGTGGGGTATCATCCAAAAATGGTTTAGAAATCAGAGAAACAGTTTTCGAAAGGTGAAAATGATACAGTAAAATGATATGAGAGAAGCCTTCGATATCCTGTAGTCCTTTTACATATTTTGGGAATATTTCAACTGTTCCCTTGACATCCTTTCCGCTTGCTGGTTGTATCGGTGTTCCTTTTGGTTCTGTGAACGGAGAATGGATGATGCCAATCGGTTTGTATCGTATTTCGTTCATGGTATCCAAGCTGTAATATAAAACAGATAAGACTTACAATAAGTTTACTTAACAGTTCTCTCTTCGAGGCAGACCCGTATAAGCTTTTTACCTGTATTATTAGAACTGTCCATCGTATTGAATTCTTAAGGGATACCAAAAATGCATAAATTAGGTAAGAATAGCTGCTAAGCGACTTTGAACCTTTAGCAATAGTGTCCTGAGAGGGGGATGCAAAAAAATCGATGATTTTTCCCTGTTGACAGTGAAAAAATATTCCTGTCTAGATTTGGTATCCACGGGCATAAATCTCCTTAATATTGACTATTTCTTCATTGACTATTACCTGTTACTTTTATTTTTGTGATTTAAACGTATGCTGTTGCATTAGTATCGAAGCAATATAGTGTACTATCGCTTCGTCTTTACCTTTATCACCGTCTTCAATTGCTTCGTAATAATGGATTTTATCTCTTAGTTCTACGTAAAACATAGGAAATTTATTTTTCATCAATATCCAATTCATCACCACTCTCGATGTTCTTCCATTCCCATCAGAAAATGGATGAAGTCGTACCAATTTATTATGCAATATCGCACCTAACTCAATAGGGTGTAACTTTTTTCTCTCAACATAGTACCACTGAAATATTTTCCTTCCTTCTTCTCTAATTTTTTTATGAGTTGGAGGAATCCAATCTGAACCAGAAATTCTAACATCATGATCTCTGTACTTGCCAACAATTTTGCAGTTCGTGTTCTTTGTGAGTAATCCATGAATTTCTAGTAAGAACTTTTGGTTAAATTCACCTGTATAGTTTTTTATGAATTCATAGCAATCTTTGGAGTTTATTGCTTCATTGTAATCATTAGGGGTGGCACCAGCAGGGATGATATTCTCAGTTAATATCATGCTTGTTTCTCGAAGACTCAAGCGATTACCTTCAATAGCATTTGTGTTGTATGTGAATCGTACAATGAAGTCTTCTTCGTATTTTTT
>CAZGIV010000207.1:0-3073 GCA_964526175.1 uncultured Thermoplasmatales archaeon
TCATGGTAGGTCCCATTGTAAACAAAAATGGTATCTCCATTGCTTGCATTGTCAATCGCATCCTGAATACTTGTGTAGTTTCCTGGTCCACTCCCACCGACATATAGCCAGTTCCCTCTTGACGTTGGTAGTGGTTTTTTAGTGTCTTGTGCAATCGTAGGGATGAAACAGGTCCCAACGAACAAGAGAATGATTCCAACCGCCAACCATTTCCTTTTCATCATTTTCCTTCCCCCTATAGAAAAACAATGAATCCTTGCTTATATAAATCTTTGTCAAGAGGAAAATTATGCAGGGGAAGGGATTTGAACCACAAATTACCGGAACGATAATGGATGACCGAGGGGGATCCCTCCCTATCAATCTACAATTTCATAGGTTCTTTTTTCATCTTGAATTTTTGTTTATCATGGATGTTCTAAGCCTATTCTCACTTATTCAATAGAATAATCAGTTAACCAACAACTGCCTGGAATCGCCCGATGATGAAACGCGAACCTACATGACCAGTGGAATTATCCAAGGTGATGATTTGGTCACCAGATGAAAGGAAACCGACTTTAAATGGTGATACTTGTAAATAAAAAACGAACGTGGCATTCATTATGGAATAACCACTTTCTTTTTCTATATGATTGATGAATCCGAAAAGAAACATCTGCCTTGGCTCTGAGATGGTAGTCGTACATACAGTCCAATTACCCCAGGTGTGACAAATATCTTGGGCTCTTGCTCTAACCCAATATTCTCCTGCCTCCTCAAAAGGCAAGGTGAGAAGAACGGTTTCCCCCGAGTGCATGACACCCCAACTAAAAAGTTGGAACCCCGACCAGTTTAACACCACTAACATATCCTGCCCTTCAGGATCTTCTGCCATTATAGTGTAATTATATTCTTTCCCGGGGATCCCCAGATGTGGCCCCGTTATCGTTACTGTTGGGGGATTATCCGATGGTGCGGAATCGTCAAAGGCATACAAGCAGAATAATGTTGCAACATATAGTCGCCCCTCTGCAACAGCTGGGGAAGAATAAGATCCAAACAATAACCAATATTGCCAAATAATATCACCATCTGCCGCATCAAAACAATAGATATCCCCATGTTGGTTCCGATAATTAAGGGAATTGATGTAGACTTTTCCATCTGCAATAGCGGGTGATGAATACAAAAAATCACCAACTGTCATATTCCAAATGAGACTTCCGGTTGATGCGTTGAGACAGCGTATCTCTCCAAGACCATCATAATCAGGAAAATCTAGTCGGGATGATGCAAAATAAATCTTTCCATAAGCAATGGCAGGGGTTGACCAAGCATTACAAACATTATCAGTCGTATAGTTCCATTGTTCAGCTCCGGTTTCTTTATCTAAACACCAAAGTACACCCGAACAATTATAATCACCATCCCAAAATGTTGATGACACTATAACAGTTTGATTATAAATAACTGGGGAGGAACCAAAATAATTTCCAAGAAGATTTTTGCACCACAACACAGCCCCATCCACTGTATTTACACAGTACAAATATGATTTCATCGTCTCTCGATCATACACCGAGAGGTATAATCGGTTGTCATTTAAAGAAGGAGAATCAACAGGTGAGCCATTTCCTAATGTGACATTGTAGATTTGAGCACCAGTATCTGCATCTAAACAATACAGTTGACAATCTGATTTTGGCCATTGGTACAGTACCATTCCTGCAACAAAAACATTTCCATTGAACACTACTGGTGAAACCCAATCATACTGTTCTAGCGAAAAATTCCAGAGAATATCCCCTGTTAGAGTATCTAAACAAAATAGATGACTATGCGTAAGCTGCCAATCCTTAGAAGTCGTAATGTATACTTTACTATCATCCACTGCAGCAGATCCCCAGATAAAATATTCATCATCCAGTCTGGTTTTCCATTTTTCATAACCTGTTGTCGCATTCATGCAGATCATGTAGGCTTCATACCAGCGTTCTAAAACGGGATTCTCATTTGAAGTCCTATTATAATTGAAAGGATTTTGTAATGGTAAATGATTTTTCTGTGATTCGAACTCATGAGAATCTGGAGTAGCTTTTAGATATAATGTATCACAAGCCCCTATGTAGATGGTATCGTTCACAATGGCAGGCGATGATCTTTGAGGGTCATACCAAAAAAAATTATCGATTCTCTCGGAAGCCCATAAGACTTTATTCGTTATGGGGGCAGTTGATGTAGAATACCCTGTGAGATTTAAATCGTGGTGATACATGGGCCACCAATCAGTAGGAAAAGATGATGAAGAAGTAGTTTCGTTTGTGTTATTACGTTTGTAATCTGTGTTATTCCCTACACCCGCTACATAATTTACTCCGATGATTACAAATATCATTCCACAAATTATTAGTTTTTTAACAAGACTTCTATTCATGAATTTCCCCCTGTATCAATATTTTATAACAATGTTCTCCTATAAAAAGGTTATTTGTTCATTTAAAAGCAACACAAGGACATCTTGAGGAAAAAACATCGTGTCGAGACACACGTTTTAAAACGATTCATTCCATCAATAATGATAATACTCAGAAATGAAAAGAAAATCGATTCTCGTACGTTTAATCGCGTATTAAATAAAAAAATGAGAAAGATTATAGGATTGATTACTCTGATTTATTCTTCTTCTGTTTATCTCGCCAGTTCTCGTTCCACTGCTTGTATTTCTCCTTGTGTTCAGAGTAATACTTGCGCCACACTGCTCGCTTTTGTTTTTGTGCTTCCTCTGCGGATATCGTCTTTGTCTTGGTTGGTTTTTTCTTTTTTTCGATTTGCTGTTTTACTGGCAGTTCCTCTACTTTATTTAGGATTAACTTGCCGTTGGCGTCGAAGATATCGTTATTCACCTGCTTGTCCTCCTTTACAGGGGGTTTCTTAGATTCATTTTTCTTAGCCATTATGTTACCTCAACTTGGGGGATGGTCCTTCATGACACATAAAAGGTGGGATAAGAGTTCACATGGAGATTGAAATTTGTAAGGAAGAACCTTTATCGTAGAAATTCGACACTATGGTAGTGTATTTTTCCTTTTAA
>CAZGIV010000207.1:3083-3316 GCA_964526175.1 uncultured Thermoplasmatales archaeon
TAATCGTGATTAAAACGTAGTATAAGGAAGTAAATTTTTTTAAGATGAATCAATAGCCGCGAGATGCTAGGTTTCATTTATCAGCGATTAGAATTAATTTTTTTCAGTTCCTGCACCTTCTATCTATAATTCCCAACTTATTTTTTCTTAGGCATTAACTTAAAACGAGGAATATCAAATTTGGATTGTATTTTTTGTCTTTCTGCATAAGTTATTTTTCTCGTCATGCTATA
>CAZGIV010000208.1:0-3277 GCA_964526175.1 uncultured Thermoplasmatales archaeon
AGAATTATAAGGAGAAAGAATCATGGTAGAATTCAAAGTCGTTGTAAACGATATAAAATCCGGGAAATCATACAACATCCCTGTAAGTGGACATCATGCCAACTCATTAATAGGTAAAAAAATCAATGATGAAGTAGATGGTATCTTCGTCTCACTACCAGGATATAAACTTCAGATTACTGGTGGGACCGATAAAGATGGATTTCCTATGAGACATGACGTACCTGGCTCTGCACGAAGACGGTTACTCTTAAGCAGAGGTCTTGGTTTTAAACCAGAAGAGCGGGGAAAACGGAAGAAAAAGTCGGTTCGTGGAAACACGATAAATCAAGAGATCGTTCAGGTCAATATGAAAGTCATGAAACCTGGTGCGAAACCAATTGAAGAAATCATAAAAAACGAAGGAAAAACAGACACAAAGGAAGGAACGTCACCTAAGGAGAAAAAAGAGGAGCAATAATGAATTTTCCGAAACCTCCTGAAGTAAACATCGGAATGATTGGGCATGTCGACCATGGAAAAACAACGCTCACCCAGCGGTTGACCGGTAAATGGACTGATGAACATTCTGAAGAATTGAAACGAGGCATTTCGATTCGCCTTGGGTATGCAGACGCTGCGTTTTATAAATGTTCAACCTGTGATGAGCCTAGCTGTTATACGACACAGAAAATCTGTCCGAATTGTAAAGGGAAAACAGAATTACTTAGGGTCGTCTCATTTGTTGATGCACCCGGTCATGAGACGCTTATGGCAACTATGCTTTCTGGTGCTGCGATCATGGACGGTGCAGTGCTGGTTATCGCAGCAAATGAAGTATGCCCCCAACCGCAGACGCGAGAACATCTGATGGCATTAGAAATCATTGGTGCGAAACGGATTATCATTGTTCAAAATAAAATTGACCTTGTTTCTGAGGAAGACGCCATCACCAATCATGAACAGATCGTAAAGTTCGTAAAAGGTACCTGTGCTGAAGGCGCACCGATAATCCCAGTGAGTGCCCATCATGATATCAATATTGATATGCTGATTAAAACAATGGAGGAGTACATTCCGACACCGAAGAGAGATATGGAAAAACCACCGCTTATGCATATAGCTCGGAGTTTCGATGTGAATAAACCTGGGACGAAACTTAGTGAATTAAAAGGAGGGGTCGTAGGGGGCTCACTTTTACAGGGCACACTTAAGACCGGAGAGAAAATCGAGATTGCACCAGGAAGAAAGCGTGAGGTCGAAGGTAAACCGATCCTTGAACCAATCTTTACCACTGCGCATTCATTGATTACCGGTGGTACTGTCACAAATATCGCGTTACCTGGTGGATTGATTGCCATCGGGACCGAACTAGATCCTACAATGGTAAAATCAGATTCTCTGGCAGGAAAATTAGTTGGAAGACCAGGGCAGCTTCCACCAGTGCTTGATAGTTTTGATTTATCGATGTGTTTGCTGAAGCGAGCTGTTGGGACCGTTGATGAAAAGAACGTGGAACCTTTGAAGACCAACGAGCCGTTGATGCTTACGGTTGGGACTGCGACTACAGTTGGTATTATCAGCGAACTTCGACCAGACTGGATTAGGGTAAAACTGAAATTACCGGTCTGTGCTGATCAAGGACAACGGATCGCAGTCAGCAGACGTATTGAAGGAAAATGGCATCTTATAGGGTACGGAGAGATAAAATCTATAAAACAGTGATCTTGGATAGTAGTGCTATCCTTATGTTTTTTGAATTTTCTGTTAACTGGGAAAAAGAACTTGATAGTTTGGTAGGCGCCCACCGTCTCGTAGTTCCTACCGCGGTGATACAAGAACTTCAGATCCTTGCGACTCGTAACAGAGGACAGAAGAAGGCTACCGCTGCATTGAAACTGATTGAGAAATACGAAACGATTGATGCAGATGCAGTATCCGCTGATGATGCACTTCTTAAAATAGCGGAAAAAACCCAGGGTGTTGTGGTGACGAACGATGCGGAGTTACGCAAGCGGTTAAAAAATCGTGGTTTTTCAGTTATCTTTTTACGGGGAAAGAAAAAATTAGTCTTGGATGAATAACCAGGGTTTTACCAAGAAAGTTTTTATAAACAGTCCCTATTCTGCATGCTGTCACGTCGGGGTGGCTCAGCCTGGTCAGAGCGCCTGACTCATAAGCTCAGCTCAAAGGTTCGTTAGAAGCGTAGTTGCGCTAAGATATCAGGAGGCCGCGGGTTCAACTCCCGCCCCCGACATTTTATTTATTAGCATGGTTATTTAACGGGGGAAAAATAGGTTTTTATCAAAGTCTGGGAGGATTTTGATAACCATCTCAGACTCACTAATGAATTATTATCTTTCGTTTGGATAAATACGTTTGGTAAGTTTTAAGGTTATGTTTTTAAAGAATAAAATGTCAATTTTCTATCGTCATGAACATGTGTATTTAACAATACGAAATCATATAAATGAATAACTATTACATAGTTTTATTTCGGAGGCAAAAGTTATCTAAAAAAAAAAAAAAAATTGCTGGAGGAGAAAAAATATGAATAGAATCTTAATCACGATCGGAATTGTCGTTGCGATAATTGGTCTTATAGCAGGTGCCTTGGTAATAACGACCCCCCAATTATTCGGATTAGTCAACACTGAAAGCACCCCGTATGCGCAATACATGATTCCATTGATAATTGGTGGAATGGTACTGATTATAGTAGGTGCTGTAATACCAAGCAAAAAAAATTAAATGAAGGAGAAAAAATGATAGATGTAACGTTAGCTACAGTCATTGTATTTTTAATAAGTCTTGTAATATCGGCAATTATTATCTATGTCGTAACGAAACTGTTTGGAGAAAAGGAAGGGTTCGGCACTGCTTTATTGACTGCCTTTGTTGGTGCAATAATTTATGCAGCTGCCTATTATTTTCTCCGTCCTGAGTTAGGATGGGTAGCGTCCCTCATTGGAGGAATAGCCTGGCTTATTGCTCTTGGCTTTTTGTACAGGATCGGCTGGCTGAAAGCGCTCGGTATCGCTATTATCGTATGGATTATCGCAGCTATTGCCGGCATCTTCCTACCAACGATGATAGGGCCATTATAAGGAGATGATTTAGATGAAAAAACAGAAACAATTTGTCTTTGCCGGAATTATGCTAGTGATGTTGATAACAATAAGTTTGAGCGGTTGCGTTGATGAAAAAAGTAAGTTCGTTGGAACTTGGATGTCCGGTGGGAACTTAACTATGATCTTCACTAATGATAATCAGGTGACGATATCCGGTGTTTTAGGAG
>CAZGIV010000209.1:0-3261 GCA_964526175.1 uncultured Thermoplasmatales archaeon
AATGCATTCGGGAAGCGTTCTAACAACCAACTAATAAACGGATGCTGAAGTTCATGGGAAAATGGCATCGTCACCTGTAGTGTCCCCCAGTCGCTCTCTGCGCTATAATTATCCTTTGCTTTCACCTGGATGGTGTACGTTCCTTTCTTATTCCATGTATGACTCACAGTCTGTTCTTCACCTGACGTAAATGGTCCTATCCATCCACTGTTCGTCTCATCACCCCAGGTGACATAATACGAGATGTTGTTATCCTCTGGGTCAGTTGAAGCTATGGTATACTCGTAGTTCTGTTTTATTTTCCCTGAGGTGGTACCATCGATACTGGGTGTTGAGGGAGATGAGTTATTTATTAATTCGAGGGCATAGAGATAGGTATACGAATTATCACCGCCGGATGGCTCAAATTGCGCTGCGATATAGATTGTCCCATCATTACCGATTGCAACCGATGATTCAATACTATCCCCAGCATCAAATTTCCATCGAAGTGTTCCATTAGGATTGAGCGCGTAGAGATACCCATCATACGAACCGCAATAAATTATTCCATATGTATCCGTAACTGGTGAAGAGTAAATTCCATTGCCTGTCTGAAAACGCCAATTTTCAGAACCTTCAGGAGTGATACTAAAGAGCAATCCATCGTAAGATCCTATGTATATCGTTCCGTCTGATGCAATTGCAGGTGACGTTTCTGTGGAACTACCAGTGTCAAATTTCCATTTCAACGTCCCATTTGGAGCGACTGCGTACAGATAATGATCCCAAGAGCATATATAGATCGTACCATCCGCACCTATGGAAGGCGAGCCTTTTATTCTATTGCTTGTCTTATATCGCCATGCGAGAGTCCCATTCGGATATAACGCATAGAGGTACATATCATGTGAACCAAAATAGATGATGCCATTATCATCGATAGCAGCTGAAGAAAGAATAGAACCGCCAGTTAAATACCGCCATTTCATGGTCCCATTTGGATTCATCGCATAAAAATAATAGTCAAAAGAACCAACATAAATTGTCCCGTTGGTTCCAATGGTTGGTGAAGAAAACACCCAATCCGACATATCAAACATCCATTTTAATGTTCCATTTGGCCATAATGCTTGAAGATAATGATTGTGCGACCCGAAATACACAATCCCATTCGATGAGAGAACGGGTGAAGAATCTACCCAATCACTTGGATTAAAATGCCATTTCTCAGAACCATTTGGATTTATAGCAAAGAAAAATTTATCATAAAAACCTTCTGCACCGATATAGACAATGTTATTCTCATCAATCGCAGGTGAAGAAATAGTCAATCCATCCATTCGGAATTTCCATTTTACCAAAGGCCAATTACCAACAAGACCGTGCAGGCTTCTCCCTGTATGACGAACATCATGATGGAACATCGGCCAGGAAGAGTTCATGAGACCACCATTGGACTCGGTTTGAGTTGTAATTACAGAGCCTATTTCTGTTTGTAACAAATTTTTAAAAACTTCATTATGTCCTGTTGTCAGGGGTATGAACAGAAAAATAATGTACAATAGCAGGAAAAATTTTTTTGATAACTTTCTTTTATTCAAAATTTATCCCTCTTTAACTCTTCAATTATTACTAAAGAGCGATATCATATATAAAAGTTTAGAATACAGATTATTTTTTATCTCCTTAAATTAAAGCAATCAAAAAATAACATATGATAACTATTTTCGAGAAAATATTGTTAATACTTTCAATTACCCTAATGGTATAATTATAAACGAAAACGTCTTAACACCGATTCGAGGTAAAAAAGATGAAGAAAAAATTATTGGTATTATTAATATGCATATTGATGATTGTCTCGACCACAGTTTTGATTACACCAGAAGATTTTCAGGTACTAGCAACGGGGGGAGGAAGTGCTTCAGTCTATGAAAATTACGTTGGAATCAACAAACAGGTATGGTTCTGTTTCTAAGGAGAAACAGACTCATTTAGATGATTTCCTTGGTAGATTTTTGCACTCGGAGGTACTGATAGGCAGTAGTTCCGAAAGTTCCTACCAAGGACCAATGGAACAAAAAAAAAGGGTTTCACCAACCCTGTCGATCGTTGGTGGTAGAATTTTCCTAGCCAAATAAAGCTCAATAAGTATAGTTATTATTGTACTATATCTGCTTCGAAGAAACCAATGGCACCCCGTGGTCCGATGTATCCAAAAGTATTATCCTTTGATACAACAAAGTGTTCACCAGCTCTATATATCACCGGTACAATAGTATCTAATGTTATGGTTAGAAGACACCGTGCGGTAAACGTAATCGTATCACCGGTATCGTTTTTTTCTTTGATAAACCCGATGAAGAAATACTTGCCGAAACTCCCTTCATTCTTAATGTACACCCAGACCTCATGGGTCCAGCTTTGCCCTGACTTGTCAAAGACTCGGGCGCGTACCATTTTATTCACACCTAGACTGTGAGCGCCATCTGATGGTGTTGTGCTGCCGGGCTTCATTTCAGAAACGTTACAGAACCATTCATAGGGTGGTTCGGTGTCGACATACGGCAGACCCGGATGTTGTCCAAATGGCTCAATATCGAACTCAACCCGGTCAACCATGGCATTATCAGAAGCATTTGCTCGTACCCAGAACGGAAGATTGACCTGTTGTTCATCCACAGGCTCTGTGATCTCAACATAGGGGCGCTCTGCATCGATTTTTATCTGAATCGTGTTCCCCGGTTTTGTGTTATCCTCAATGTTCCCTGAACGATCAACAGACCAGAAATTAACCTCCCAGGTACCCATCCACTGTGTTTCTTGGGTCACGACCAGTGAAATACCGCTTGCATCGATGTATTCTTGTGTAGACCCACCATTGAGCGTATAGTAGGTGTGGTTGACCCCGCTTCCTGTGCCTTCAGGCAGATCATAGGAGGTAAGCCATACCGAGACCCCCTGACTGGTGTACCACCCGTTCAGACCTTGAGTACCGATGATTTGATCAAGAACAGTAACAGGTGGAACCTCATCTAACCCGATATACCGCACATTCCAACTAGAAAGGGTTGGCGTATACGATGGGTTGCTTCTGGTAAAATGAGCTCTCAGACGTAGCGCGATAGGGTCTAATGCTTGGAGGGATTGTCCAGGGCTTGCCCCCTGAATAAGAACAGTATCCCCTGCGCCGTTTAGCACATCAAAGGTTATGGTTCCATCGGAAATTGCATTGAAATCATGCCATGCTAAAAGATTTTCTGGGTCGATTGGTATTGA
>CAZGIV010000210.1:0-3255 GCA_964526175.1 uncultured Thermoplasmatales archaeon
CTAAAATTCAAAGAAGCGAGTTCAAGTGCAGTTAGTTGGTGATTAGATCCGCTTGTGTTATCATAGGCAAGGTTGGGTTTGAGATTTATTATGTTTGTATTTGTCTTCGTGGTAAACGTGTAAATCACAGATGAATTCACATGGCTATCATACGCAGTGACCTTCCACCAGTACTTCGTATTCCACCCACTTGAATAACTTGAATTGATATCCCTCACCGTAGAATTCGCAACAACACTATTGTTCTGCTGCGCCTTCGTCCATGGACCAGAAATAGCGATTGTACTATACCAGAAACAAACTGTCGTTGAATTCCCATCCAAATCACTCACTGTGACATTCGTCGCATGATATCGGTTTACCCCAGTACTCCCATTACCCGGAGAAGGATTACTAAACGTAGGTGCTCTATTCGACCATGCTTGAGACCTCGTGGTAAACGTGTAAATCACAGATGAATTCACATGGCTATCATACGCAGTGACCTTCCACCAGTACTTCGTATTCCACCCACTTGAATAACTTGAATTGATATCCCTCACCGTAGAATTCGCAACAACACTATTGTTCTGCTGCGCCTTCGTCCATGGACCAGAAATAGCGATTGTACTATACCAGAAACAAACTGTCGTTGAATTCCCATCCAAATCACTCACTGTGACATTCGTCGCATGAAACCGATTCACACTCGAAGAACCATTCACAGGAGAAGGACTACTAAACGTAGGCGCCCTATTAGACCAAGCTTGAGAACTTGTAGTAAACGTATACCATCTTCGAGTATAAAGACCACTACCATCTGGATCAGTCGCATTCACCCAGACCTTATACGTCGTTAAATATGCTAACCCAGACAACGACAATGATTTTGTCCCATTCGATGCACCAATCCCACTACTTGTCTGTCCATTGTTGCATTGAATAGTCCAAGAGAAGACATTTCCTTCAGGATCATTGATTGAAATACTCCAGGAAAAACTTAACAGGTTCCCTGTAGAACCATTGGTTGGAGAAGGCGTACCAAACACAGGTGGGCTACCCCCACGTACAATCCCCTCCTGAAGCACTCCCATCATCATGATAGAATTACTATCCCTGTCAACTACGGTAGCCTCGACCTGCAAACCGGTCATATTGCCAGATAAATTGTAATTGTAGACAAGCTGCTCACCTATATCCCATCGAGAATTATTATTCGTATCATTTAAAAAAAATTCAACGGTATCACTAATCCTTGTCCCACCAACGATAAATGAGACGATCGCGTTCTGATCCAGTGAATCTCCACCGCGATGCTCCAATACTATAGACTCGCCTTTTATCGATCCAACAATGTCCACAGAGGGTACTGAGGGTGTAAATGGATACGACATGACAATGAAATACAAAACGGAAAACAATGCGACACCTATCCCTACCATCATGATTGCACCAATGACTTCAGAAACCGCGCCATCCTGTTTTTTCCATTTCCGTTTCATATCCATCAAACACCCTTCAAAATACAAATTTAAAAACAAAAAGTGAGATCACACCAAGGATATAACTGTACCGAAGTCCTGAAGAAAGTTTACCATCCATCATGAAACCCCCGATCATGCCTGCACCAATGCCTTGTGTAAACACAAATGAACTCAACGCATTTTTCAATGCTACGGGGTCGACCTTGTTCATCATGACCCCGGCCATTTCTGATTTTCTCTGCTCTTCAATATTGTTAATTTGGTTGATCTCTTTTGCTGCTATAAAAACCTTTGACGTCATCCCTCCCATTTTCAATCCGATGTTCGAGACAACGATTCTTTTAACAATAGCAGATATCATTCGTTCAGCAAAATTCTCAAACTTCATTTTTTTTATTTCACCTCTCTACGTTTTTTGACATTTTGCATCAGCACTCACGGGTGCGCCTTCAACAGTACCAGCATACATCCCTCTACTGTAAAATTCATAATACACCTTCCCATTCGGAAAATTAAAACTCCAACTCCATGGAGGCGAAGTATCAGGGTTATTCGGATTATTCCAGATTATCCAATTGCTCTGTATCAAAGAATAATTATTTTCCTGCCCCCAAGTTCCATGATGTGGTTCAGGAGAGACGTGTTTGCGGACACGGACATCATCATAATACGAATAACTCCCATAGTGATTCTGTAATGATATTTCTCCTGCGTGTGAATATGCAGAAGAAGGAGGAATCTCACTACATGTTTTTGTCCTCCCATCACGTTGTATTGTAAACGATGAGACGTTCACGGTAATATTGAATGGTTTCCATGATCCCGTTCCTACGGCAATTCCTGTTGCTGAACAACCAGTAAAAAACGCCCAAGCGCTATAAGGTGGTCTGAGGAAAGAAAGACCTTCGTTAGTTCGTGCGTCCATTCTTGATTTATACCCCGTGTTTCCCGTATAATTTCCTCGCCATCCGACTTCTGCAATGGCATTTGATGAGAGATATACTTTTCCTTCAATTATGCCATTGATAAATCCAGTATAGGTCGCATCTGAACCCAGAACAGTGTGGCCATACGACCCACTCGTTGTACCTCCGCCGCAGACAAGATATCCATTTTCAATTCTTGGGTAGACTCCTGAGAGTTTGTGTCTTGTCCATTTACTGAGATCCCCACTAAAGTCATCAAAGAAAATGAACGTATTTGTTCCATTGCTTTTATTTGTAGCAGCACCATTTCCATAATATACCCAAATTGAGCTGCCTGTTGTATTCAAATTATCAGGTATTTTGACCCAAAAGGTAGCATTACTACCTGTGTTTTTCTGTTCTATCCAGTAGTCCAGTTCTGTTGTATTATCAGAATAACTGATAAATCGAATATCGCCAAAGTCGCTTCGTGCTTTGTTATTGATATATATAGTGTCCTTATTATCCGTCCCTGTCCCATTTTTCGCAATAATTTTTACTTGGTAATTTGATCCAGCGCCACTTGCGCTTCCTATGTCATGCTTCTTACGGTAACCCCAAGAGCTGTTCCACCAATTTTCATTCTCACCCCATGAAACATTATCTGTCGAATAACGATACCATAGTGTTACATTCTCCAATCCTGAATCGCCAGTAGCATTGACCGTAAGTGGAGAAGACGTTTGATGGTAGGGACTAATCGGATTAATCGACGTATTTAGTGAAGGAATTACCGGAGGAATAACCGTTATTTCTCCCTTCTGAAGCACTTCCATCATCATGATAGAATTACTATCCCTGTCAACTACGGTAGCCTCGACCTGCAA
>CAZGIV010000211.1:0-3240 GCA_964526175.1 uncultured Thermoplasmatales archaeon
GGTCCTGCTGGTTTTTCCGCTGCGATTTATGCGAAACGATCTGGGATTTCCACGGTTGTGTTTGATCGTGGGAGCGGGGGTGGACTCTTACAACTTGCTCCGAACATCGAGAATTACGCTGGGTTTGTTTCTATCCCTGGGATTGATCTTGTTGAGAAGATGAAGCAGCATGCGAGTAAATACGCTGATTTTCATTTCTATGAGGATGTCAAAGATATTACACCATCGTCGACTGGCTTTATGATTACGACTGAAAAGGCAACATATCAGGTTGGAGCTGTGATTCTTTGTACTGGTACGGAGCATAAAAAACTCGATGTGCCCGGTGAATCTGAGCTTGTAGGTAAGGGAGTGTCGTATTGTGCGACATGCGATGGTTTCTTCTTTAAAAGCAAACGGGTTGCCGTAGTTGGTGGAGGTAATACTGCTCTTATGGAATCTATTTTTTTAAAACAATTAGGATGTAAGGAAGTCTATGTTATCCATCGTCGTGATCAGTTCCGTGCAGAGAAGATCTACGAGGATGAGGCACGGGAAAAAGGAGTGCATTTTCTTTTCAATACGATTGTTGAAGAGATTCATGGGAAAGACGCAGTCTCCTCAGTTGGTCTTTTTAATTTAGAAACGACGGAACGATCGCAGTTAGCTGTCGATGGCGTGTTCGCTTCTGTTGGGGTGTTGCCCCAAAATGAGATTGCAAACGCACTTCACTTAACGATGGATGAAAACGGATATGTTGTCGTTGATGCCGGACAGCGAACAAGCGTTCGGGGTGTGTACGCCGCTGGTGATATCACCGGTGGTCTCCGGCAGGTGGTGACTGCGTGTGCCAAGGGAGCGGTTGCTGCGTTGTCAACAACTGAGGTCCTTGGGAAGAAATACCCGTATTAGAGCGTTGGTATCTGTTCGTATTGTTTCTTTTTCAGGAGATCGATCAGGTGGTCACCGCTTTTTTTTACCGTGGCACTCATGGTACCTGACATTCTCTTGGGTTGTATGCCAATAAGGATAATGGTCTCTGCTTCAGCCTCGAGATACGTGATGAGAAGGAGTAGTGGTATCCCATGGGTGCTGATGTGCATCGTCCCGAGTTTTTCTTTCGGAATTCTTCGTATTTCACCAGGAGGGAGGTTCATGTCTGCAGCATCGATAAAAATAAGGGTGTTTGGTTTCTGTTTCTTGACGACTGCTGTGTAATTCTCTGGTGTTGTACCACAGTCAAGGATGGTAAAGTTCCTGGGGTCCTTTTTCATTTTATCAGCAATATAAGGTCCGATTCCATCATCGCCTCCATCTCGGTTGCCGATGCACAGGATGAGAGTCGTATGTTCCATCTCTTGTTCACCATCTCATCGTGAATATATTACCTTCTGATAGGTCAAGACGTACCACATGATGCCGGTTCCGGCAGTAGAAAGAGCGCTCAGTAGCATGTCAAGGGTGAAGAAAACATAGGCCATTACCGTCAGCAGGACCGCTGTGGCAAGATACATAGAGAGCGATTGGCTTTTTGCTTCTTTGAGATGGTAATTTCGCATGATCGCTGGTATCGCGGTTATCATAAATCCGAAATTGATGCTTGTGAGAACGAAATCCTGCCATTGCCACATGATTCTGTAGTGATAGCAACAGAGAATATAAATAAATCCTCTGTATCGCATACCATATAAAAAAACGATGTTCTTGGAGAAATCATGGTAAAAAAAATCGCACTCGCACAGGGAGCTGGCGGCGAACTGATGGACCAGCTCATCAAAGAAAACATATTGAAATTTTTTACAAAACAGGGTGATGCAGAGGTTTCCCTGGCTGCCCTTGATGATGCCGGTGTCATCGATGATATTGTGTTTTCGACTGATTCTCATACCGTCCAACCCTTGATTTTCCCCGGTGGTGACATCGGGTCGCTTGCTGTCTGTGGGACGGTTAATGATGTCGCGATGGTCGGAGGAAGGCCGTGTGCGTTATCAGCTGGTTTTCTCATCGAAGAAGGATTCTCCCTGGATACCTTTCAAATCATCGTAAAAAGCATGGCACGCACCGCAGGAAAAGCAGATGTTCCGATTATAACGGGTGATACAAAGGTCGTTGAAAAGGGTGCGATTCAACAGTTCATGATCAACACCAGCGGTATCGGGAGACGCAGCCCGGTTCTTGAGAGTAACATCAAGGAAGTGAAGCGACACCGAACATTCAAGAGTCGTTGGTTACTTGATAGTAATCTTTCTGAAGGGGATGTCTTGCTTCTTTCAGGGAATATCGGAGAGCATGGCATCGCACTGTTATCGTTCCGTGAGGGGTATGGCTTTGAGACAACCATAAAATCGGATGTCGCGCCATTGAATGGTCTCATGGAAAAGCTCCTTGCTGAAGGAGGGATCGTCGTAGCGAAAGACCCGACGCGTGGTGGGCTTGCGAACACGGTCAATGAGTTTTCTGAGAAATCAACGGTAGGAATTCTTCTTCATGAAGATGCGATTCCGATTCCTAAAGGAGTACAAGCTGCTTGCAACATGCTTGGTATTGACCCCTTGGAGATCGGTAATGAAGGAAAGGTGGTCCTGGGTGTGGTCAAAGAAAAAGCTGAGGACGTCCTTGCTGTGCTACGGAAACATCCCTTAGGAAAGCATGCAGCAATCATTGGGCAGGCGACCAATACGGTTTCTCGTGTTGTGATGCAAACCACGGTTGGTGGTAAGCGCTTTATCCGGAAACCACTTGGTGATCCTGTCCCACGAATTTGCTGATACAAGGAAACTTGTATTAAAATAGAGAAATATCTTTTAATAGGACAGAGGTTATCGATACCGGTATGGGAAAAAATAGAGATCTTCTGAAGGTCCTGCTGTTAATTTTGATTGGGATGTTCATCCCGTTCCTTGGGTCTATTACGCTTTCGTATGGGTTTGAGCCGAGAACAATTTTTGTCACGTTTTTGTATTTTCTTGTCATCTTTGGTTGTGAGCTTGGGTTTGTGTACCTTTATTTTACGTTGAGTGGAAAACGAGCAAACAAGAAGATACAGCAGTATAAACCAAAATAATAGTTTTTCTTTTTATTGTTGACGTGCTGGGCTGTTTATTTTCTTCTGTTGAGTCTGAATTTATTGGTTTTTTTAATTTTTTTTTTACGCCGTCATCAAATGAGTAATATTCTTATAGGCGAACATTGTTATAAAATTATAAAAAGGGGGAATTGAAGTGAATAAAGCTGTTGTTCCATTCGTGCTTCTCATTTTGC
>CAZGIV010000212.1:0-3133 GCA_964526175.1 uncultured Thermoplasmatales archaeon
AGATTTGTTCCTAGGTCATGTAGTTTTTGGAGATTGCTGCGGTTTTCCCATCGGTTTGCTCGGTTCTCCCATCGTGCAATAAATCTATTGAGATCAATATATTTTGTAATAAGTGTCGGTAAGGTTTTATTGCTCGGGACGATTTCAATACTAAATAACAAACTATCTCCCGGTGTTAGGGTGTAACTAATATCGGGGAGTGTGATTTGTTGGTTGTAGATATCGCTGAAAAGTCCTGGAGTGAGTTCAACAGTATTGTTTTTTATTAATTTCGGGAGAGGAAGAAAAGACTCCATGTTCAATGAATAGAGTTCTACTTTGACTTGGTCTCTAAATTTTTGTCTTGTAATATCTGATTGAAAGTATAAATTATAGATAATATCTCCATTAATAGTCACCGAATCATTACCGTTGTAGGAGTACTCTTCGACGATTCGATACGGATTTGGAATAAGTATTTCAAAGCCATTGAAGAGATCAGAAAAATCTGTTGAATTTAATTCTGGGATGCCTCCTAAAAAATCGAAAATCCAGGTAGACATCCACGTCAACCATTGTTCTGTATTTAGATTATATCGTGGGATTAGTTTAGATGTGTTTTTTATAAATAGGTTAGGTGGGTATTTAGAGTCATTTTGTTTTGTTGGTGCGTTTAGCGATAGGAACCCGGTACCTAATTCAGAGATATTTTCATTGAGTGTATCGGTAAAATAGAGGGTTGTTTGACCGACGGGGGTTTCAGCAAGGGCTGGGCTGGATATTAATGTTGGCAAGAGCGATCCTAGGACAAGAATGAATGTAAGAGATATCGTTGGGAGCGCTTTGTGCGCTGTCATTTCTTCTCAACCTCGGTAGTAACTATCTATCTTATTATTATATAAATCTTTGTTTACAACACTTACCATCTTTTTTTAAATATAATATGAAATATATTTAATAAGATTATGGATGTCTTCTCTCTGTAATAAAGCAGGAAAATATAGAACAAAATTAATTAGAGCAACGGGGTTTTTCGTAACCACTCAAGGTCACTAATATATAAGCTTCGAATATCAGTTAAACCGTATCGGAGCATGGCTAATCTCTCCAGCCCAAGCCCCCATGCAAGAACAGGGGTTTTTACACCAACCGGTTCTGTTACCTCTGGTCGGAAGATGCCACTTCCGCCGAGTTCCATCCATTTCCCGTTCCAGAACACTTCGACTTCCATACTTGGTTCCGTGTATGGGAAGTATCCTGGTCTGAACCTGATTTTTTCGAAACCCATCCTTCGATAGAATTCTTTTAGGATGCCGATGAGTTGTCGGAAGTTCGCGTGCTCTTCATAAATAATTCCTTCTATTTGGTAGAATTCAGGTAAATGGGTTGTGTCGATGTCTTCTTTCCGAAAGACTCTTTCCAGAGAGAAGACTTTGCAGGGTGGTTTAGGGTGGTGATAAAGATATCGGATGGTGTTTACAGTGGTATGGGTTCGTAAGAGTGCTCGTTCTCCTTCTGTTCTTGAGAATGTGTACCCCCAGCCAGAGGATCCAGTCGTTCCCCCGTTTTCATGGACGCGGGCAATTTCCTTTAGTAATTGTTGTTCTTGTATTGGGAGTTTTGAAGGCTTTTTACAATAGAAGGTATCTTGCATTTCTCGTGCTGGGTGGTCTTGTGGGATAAACAAAACATCCATGTTCCAGAAACAGGATTCAACGTAATCTCCTTGGATCTCTTGGAACCCCATTTCGACGAAAATCTGCCGGATTTCTGAAATTAATTTGACTAAAGGATGTGGTTTTCCTCCATAAAGCGCAGGGGCGAACGCGTAGATGTCATACGGTCTGATCGTTTTTTGTTTCCACTCGCTGTTTTTTATGACGGAGCTGGTCACCTGAGAGATCTCCTCTTTGACTTCAAATCCGGTTTCTACGAGTTTTTTCCCGTGTTCTGTTAAGGCAATCAAGCTGGTAATAAGTTCTTTTTCTTTAATCACGTTCTTTCGTGTTAGAAGGGGTTTAATGGTGTTTTTTTCAATTTCTTGTTCAGGGTGTTCATAGAGAAGACGTAACAGTTTTTCTTCGTCTGTTACGTCAGTGAGTGCTTTTTTTCCTTTGTCGGTGATTTCAATGAGAGTGTCTTTCTCTTTTCGTATAGTGGCCCACCCGTTGGTCTTTAACCAACCGATAGCAACCGAAATTTCATCTGGATGAAGAACAGTGGAGAGATCGCGTAACGTGACTGTTCCTTTCTTATCTGATAAAAGTTGTAGTGCACGTTTCTCGGGAAGCCCTTTTTCAACAAATCGCTTTCCTTCTTTACCAAGAGAATAGATGGTCTTAATGGAGTTATCCATAAGGACAAGTCTTTTTGATTGTAACCATGAAGCAGCATTTGAGATTTCAACATCCAGCGAGAATTCCCCCGTGTTAAAAATTTCCTTTAATGAGCCTTTCCCATGGAGTTTCTTTAACGCTAATAATACTTTTTTCTCGTTCTGAGAAAGCTCTTTTAAGGTTTTTTCTACATCCATTGAAACCTGAAATTGTCTTACTACGTATTAAGATGTCGATAGTCGTTTATTGCAAAGAATTATAAAATACTAGCTCTTCCACGTTTATACCTGGAGAGTTAAGTATGATTGGAAAATTACCAGAAAATATTTTACAAGCTGTATTAGAGACCATTCCTATAGAATTTTCAGTTATCGATAAAAACGAAAAAGTCCTTGTATGGAATAAGCACTCCACAAGGATTTTCAAACGACCTGAGGCGGTCGTCGGACGAGATGTTCGGAATTGTCATCCTAAAAAAAGCCTTGGGAAGGTTGAGCAAATTCTTGAGGATATGAAAACAGGGAAACGGGACAAAGCACGGTTCTATATTGATCTTCCCTTAGGACCAAATGCCGAGAAACAAAAAGTCCTAATCGAATATTACGCGTTGCGTGATGAAAAAGGAAGTTACCTTGGCTGCCTTGAAGCATCACAGAATATTTCTGAAATACAGAAACTTGTTGGGGAAAAACGTTTACTTGATTAATAAAAATTGTGACGCTATAATTTTTTATAGGAAAAGCGTGTTATCCCCCTCGAATCCGGGCCCGTAGCTTAGATCGGTTGGAGCAACCGGCTGATAACCGGTAGGTCGAGAG
>CAZGIV010000213.1:0-3078 GCA_964526175.1 uncultured Thermoplasmatales archaeon
TTTCATATCTGTTGCCTGAGTTTTCTCCGAGAGAGAATCATGGGCCTGTTGCGACTCAGATACATACAACAGGAGTAAATTTCGGCAACAGAACGCAGTTTTTAGGTCTGTTGGTTTTTGGGGAAATTTGGTCTATTTCACTAAAATCTTTCTTTTTTCTTTTTTTGTATTGTTCTTTAAATGAGATATTGCCATGAATTTACTAGTAAAAGGAGATATTAACTCCATTTTACCGGTAAAAATATTTTGTGATAAAGGATTTTCAAGGTCCTAAAATATGCCCCGTCGAGCATATGCGTTTAAAGTTTAATGCTCCTGCATATTTGATCTTTGGGGCGTGGATTTTTTAATGAATTGGATGTTAGGTGGGTAAATCGTTAAAAAACTGTTTCATATTATTTCGGTATTCTTCAAAAGCTGTTCGACCTTTTTTTGTGAGGCTGAGCATCGTATGTGGTTTTTTCCCGAGGAACTCTTTTTTTATCTGTATGTATCCTGCATCTTCAAGCTTGCTCATATGCGCAGAGAGATTGCCAAAGGTAAGTCCTGTCTGTCGCATGAGGAATAGGAAATCCGCGCTGTCAATAACATATAAGTGAGCCATGATGTTAAGTCGTGCTGGTTCATGGATGATTTTATCGATGAAATCCAGTAGCTGTCTGTTTTCCATTGTTTTCTTTTTTTTAGTTGACAATACCATTCTCCGCTTTTGGTAGGGGATATGTCCGGATGAATCGCACAAGTTCAATGATGCCGTAGATAAACAACAGGGTGCCTGAGATTCCGAAAGCAATCACGCTGTTCCATGGAGGAGCAACAGGATCGTAAAGGAGTTCCGAGATGAGAATGCCTAAACCGATTGCAAGCCCGTATACGTAGAGGTGTGAGAACTCAATGAAGTAGGCGATAAGACTTAGGAGTGCGATAGCAAAGAGTGCTGCTCCGATTGGTACGGTATAACCCCCCAAGAGAGTTCCGTAGGGTCCCGGGAAGATTTGTGCGGCGGTAAGAAGCACGAGTACAATAGTGAGTGGTAAGAGTATGATGCTGATTATTGCTATTTTTTTTTGTGTTGTTTTTCGGCGTTGATTAAATTTGACAAGGCCGATGCGTGGAACGGAGATGTATCGTTTTCCCAGGAGTAAAAGAAGTGGTGCGGGGATGACAAGGAACAATATGTAGCCAAGTCCGATGAGTTCTCTGAGGATTGGCGCAACGGCAATCGTGATGAGCAAAGTGGCATAGGTTAGGTCATAGATTCCATCTGTAAATGTAAAACGGTATGCTTTTTTTTCGATATCTTTTAAATTCATTGGTTCTGTCATTTTTTCACTATATATTGATATGTGGTTTGTAGTATATAATACTTTGTATTGCAAAGTAATTTGTATAAATAATTTAAAACTCACCCTGAAATAGTGACGTCACAAATATATAATAAATATTTCCGTCGGAAAAGGAACACGAATTTACTGGTAAATTAATTAAGATCGATAGTGCAGGGGAGGAGATTTGACAGCCCGTTTTACCGGTAAACAAATATTGTTTTTCTCCTGCCAGAATCCATTATATTTGTTTTTTAAATCCACAATCTGAACAAGTATAATGATAAAATTTTATTGTTCCACCACATTTAGGACATTGCCATCTCGTTTTTTGTTCTTTTATCCACTTTTGTATTCCAATCTTCTTTATTCTTTTTAGGTTGGTTGGAAGTTCATGTCTATATTTGAAATTTTTATCTCCTTTGTGGGAGTCACTTAATTTTTTTGAATAATCTTTACAAGGAAATTCTTCACATTCATAACAAAATTTAAAGTTCATTTTATCAAAACAGCAAACCCTTAATTTACAACCCCATTTGCTTTTTCTTTTTTGATTTTTATCTTCAGAACCACAACCATTACAACTTAATTTAAAAGAAAGACATGCACCACAATAGACACCACATGGTGCTAATGAATCTGGAATTCTTTGTATTATGTTGTTACTCGTTTTATCAGTCATCCTTATTTAGCACCCTTTGCAATATCGGCAATAACTAGCATCTCAAAATCTTCAGTTGTAAGTTCATCGTTTCTCGAAAAAGCACCAAGTTTTGCGCCATAAATACCAATTCTTTTAAAACCCAGAGACTTTAACAACCACGTAATTTCAGAGGGAACATAACACCTTTCATTGCATTCTAATTTCTTTTTATTACCAGAGTCATCTTCTACTGTTGTAATATTATGCTCTCTAAAAGTCATCAAATTAAAAGTATTACTTCTACAAGTAGTATTTCCTTCATCCTTTGTTGAATGAAATGTTTCAACTGAATGGTATAAGGGAAATAATCCATTAAGTGCTGTAAAAATCAGCTTACCCGACTTCTTTAATGATTTAGCAACATTTCTTAATATCTCATAATTCATTTCATCTGTTTCCATCAAACAAAAACCTCCTTCACAAAGCATTATTGCCAAATCAAAATCATCTTTGAAAGGTAATTTTCTTGCATCATGTTTTTGAAATTCTATTTCCAAATTTTGTGCTTTCGCTTTTTCCTTTGCCTGCTTTAGTTGTGAATCCGATAAATCAATTCCAATAATATTATATCCCCTTTTTGTTAATTCAATCGAGTGTCTACCTGTTCCACATCCAACATCTATTATTTTCAAAGATTTATCAAAATCAAGTTCCTTTTCGATGAAGTCACATTCACCAATTGTTCCCTTTGTAAAACTTTCATTATCATAGTTTTTACCATAATTCTCAAAAAGAGATTCATACCACTTTTTCATAATGTTTTCTCCATATCAGTCAACTTTTTATTATAATCTGAATGTAGTCAATAAGAAGCTATTTAATAATCATATCGGATGATAAATCAAAGAGATTATAATTTTTAATTTTACTGATTATGATGTTTAATAATCATAGTATGAGCATTACACCCTCAGCGCAGACTCTCGACGAGAGCATATTATGATATCAATAATTCACCACAGCGGTGCTGAAATATGATAAAGTCGATACCTATGAAATTATCTGAAAAAAGGTTAAAACCTAACTAACTCAGGTATTTACCGGTAAAAA
>CAZGIV010000214.1:0-3037 GCA_964526175.1 uncultured Thermoplasmatales archaeon
ACCGAGATTTGCATTTATTGGTACACCCGTCGAATTATGCTTTGGATACGGAGACTCATTTGCACCCGATATTTTTATGGAAAAAATACATGAAAAAGTAGTAATCAACATCATACAAACGATTACTAAAGTTAATTTACGCATTTTTTTTTTTTTTTTTTTTTTATCCTCCACTCTGTTAAATTATAATAGTTCCCCCTATAAAAACATATCCTCAGATTGAATATTTTTAGAATAATTGTATTTTAGTACCCACCGCTATAGTATTTAAAACCATGAGGATTCAATTTTACACAGTAAAAAGCCATGAATAAAAATAATAGATAGTTTTAATTTTTAATACATTCCACAATATCTTAATTCTCAAAGGAGTAATGAAGACATGGGAATAATACATCGGTTTCTCGTCTGTATCTCCGCGATAGAACAGAAGACCGTTGACCGTTGGCTTATTACTCTAGTGGTCGCTGCGATCATCTCTGAGAGTATTTTTCTCCTTATAAAACAATAATAATTTCTTCATACCTTAGGAGATTTTACGACTTTTATCATATCTTGATGTTCAAATGACGTATGACATGGTGCTTTCACAGAAATATCAAGGTAGCCTTCGTGGATACCACCCTCTAACCGTACTTGAGTTTGGATTACCGCTTTGCCGTTCTTATCAGAAAAACCAGAGCCCGCCCCTCCTAAACCTTTAATGATAATGGAGGCGCCCTGAAGAGGATGACCATCGGTATCATTCACATATACTGTAAAAGTCACATTTTCTGGATCCGCCCCCGGCAGAATCGTTAGAATCGGTGTTACCGAGACAACCATTCGCTGGGGAAATAAACAAGGATTCAAAATATAGGAAAGTATCGCAACAAGGGCGACGGTTCCAATAATCAAAGAGACTGTCATCCGCATCGGAAGTCCCAGTACCGCGTCGATATTATCAACAAAAACTATTCTCTTTTTTCGTATCTTCATTACTAAACCTCCCAAACAATACTCCAAACGATAAATATATATTGCAATATTTAATTCTTTTTAATAAATCTGGGAGGTTTTATGCCATTTCGTAAAGAAAAGATGCTGTTAGATAACAAGAAAGCTGTTGTTGGTCAACCGATTGGTCTTTTGATAATCCTCATTATCGCAGCAATAATAATGACTTTGTTAAGTTTTTCAATTCAGAATCTCTTAGAAGACTCACAAATTCATCAAGTGGAACGAGAAATAAATACGATACTTACGGACGCTTCAAATATGTATGAGTACGCTACTGAAGGATCCACGGACACCCTTCATGTTGAATTTCCCATGTCTTTGCGATTTATTGTTTTTGGGACTCTCCCAAGAAATGGTATACTTGAGCCAACTGATCTTAGTTTGGATGAAAATACGACTAATAACTACTATTTTGTTATGAATGATGGAACCCTAAAAATATTCCATTCGAATGCTCGTTTTTCCAGCAGGAATCTTACCCAGATAGCTCTCTTTCATTCAGGGGCCTATGATATCACCTTGGAGTTGTGTTCCAAAGAAGGAAAATCCTATGTTACGATGTATTCACGATAACAACGGTGTTATAGATTTGACCCTTTCACAAATCGGTCTTTTCATAGCGACCACAATTCTACTCACCGTGGTCTTCTCACTTGTCTTTTCTAATGATTGGCAGAGAACCGCGGAATTACATTCACTTGCTACTAGTTTCTCTAATCTCCTTAGTGACACCGATAATAGATTTTTTGAAAATACGATACGGTTTCAGTTTCCTCAAAAAGACTATACCTATCAGATAAGAATTTCGACAGAATATATCACTATCTCAGCAAAAGGAAATTGGGATGCCGATTTATTTGTAACAGAACGATTTCTTATCCGACCATGGCCTCGGTTCTCCACACAGAATTGGACTACAGGGGGAGACCTTCATTCATACCTCAATGAAACCTGTGGCCATCGTGGGACGAAAAATGATGTAATACCAACAATAAATTTCACCCAACTTAGCACAGAACAAAATAAAACGATATCTTTTTTCGCGTTAAATCCCTTAGAAATCCTTACTAGAGAACCAGTATATCTGGAGAAAGTAACCATTTTTTATGATGGTGGGAAGAGCCATGATTTTCTCCTTGTATACCAATGGTCATAAACATCTGTAGCATATTTCCACAGGATACCTATTCGAGTAGCCCATTTATCACATAAAATTTTTTTTCTCCTAGAAGCAGATTTTTAATAGGAGAGAAAAATACCGTCATCATTATATAGGCAATGTCTTATTCATTTCACAAGAAGAGGATTATTCATCGGGGAGGCAGTGTGCCATGTTTAATGCCAAGATAAAATCAGATATAATAAAAGGAATCATCGACGTAACATCACCACTTGTAAACGAAGCTAAGTTCAATATCACCGCAAAGGGTATTTCAATACGTGCTGTTGACCCTGCACATGTCGCGATGGTTGATTTAGAATTAAAAAGCACTGCGTTTGAGGAATATAAAGCAGATGACATGGAGCTTGGAATTGACCTTGATAAACTCAATGGCATCATGAAACTAGCGAATACCGGTGATTCGATTTCTATGGAATATGATGAAGAGTCGAACCGGTTGATTGTCAAAATCGGTAATCTTGTACGACGGATGGGCCTTATTGATACCGCAGGAATGCCTGATTCAAAAGTCCCACATTTAGATTTACCGGCAAAAGCAGTAGTGAAAGCATCAGAGCTTAGCAAAGGAGTCCGTGCCTCAGAAGCGGTTTCTGATCACTTGGCATTAAGTGTGGATAAAGACTCCTTTGAGTTGTTCGCTGAAGGAGATACCGATACTGTGAATCTCAAACTCCCAAAGACCCTCCTGTTAGAGCTCCATTCGCCAGGGAAATTTAAAAGTCTTTTTTCTATCGATTACTTCAGCAATATGATAAAACCAGTGAAAAGCGATGACCCGATCTCCATCAACATTGGTAATGACAACCCCATCCGAGTCGACTTTGATTTCGCAGAGAAACACGGACATGTCACCTA
>CAZGIV010000215.1:0-3034 GCA_964526175.1 uncultured Thermoplasmatales archaeon
ATTTTATTTTGGGGGTTGCAGAGTTAGAATACGAAATCCTTTTTTTTACTCTTCAACTTCCCCTTTCCTCCCTTTTATTAGAAGGATTTCTTATTATTCTAGGAAATAAGAAACACACAATGGTTTTTAAAACTATAGGATATTTGCGATGATACGCCATGTCGAACTGCTGTCTTGAAACAAAATGTATACAATGCTGCAACGATACGAACATGATACTTACGTATCATGACATCGAAACCATTCAAAAAATAGGATACGAATACTCCTTCTTTGTTTCAGAACACAATGGTTGGTTACAGCTACAAAATAATAACGGTCGTTGCGTGTTTCATAATGGGACGCATTGTACCATTTATGACAAAAGACCGAAAGGATGCAGCCTTTATCCGGTGGTCTACGATAAAGATATCAAGTCTGCGATTCTTGACAGCGAATGTCCACAGAGACGCTGTTTTCCGATTGTAAAATCTAGAGTACAACAACTCTTTGATCTTATTGCAACACTGGAACGTGAACGGAATCAACGACAAAAACAAAAAACAAAAAAAGGGAAAACACCTTCTGAAATAAAAAGAGAACATTGAATACCGTATAATTGAATACGACCCTCATATGGCCCTTAAAAAGGAACTCACCTCTTTTGATCTGACCAGCATTATCGTAGGCTCCATCGTCGGGGCAGATATCTATATCGCGTCTGCGTTCACCGCAGGATTGCTTGGTCCTGCTGCAATTCTTGTCTGGATTGTTGCAGGGATCTGTGCAACCATTATTGCATTGGTGTTTGCATATTGTAGTTATTATGTTCCACGCGTTGGCGGCCTTTTGCGTATGTCTCTGAAGCATTCAATGATTTCTACGGGTTTCTCACTGGCTGGAGCATCTGGATTGCAGAAATACTCTCAATACCAGTGTTTGCGATTGCGTTCGTTCAATATCTCCAATACTTTGTAAGTTTAGAGTTCTACCAACAGATCATTGTCAAAGCATTGTTTTTATTCACCTTGACGTATATCAACATCAGAGGCGTAGAGACCGCGGGGAGAATTAACGATATTTTAACGATTGTAAAACTCGCACCGCTTCTTCTCATCATCCTGCTTGGTATTGGCTTTTTTGTAATTCATCCTCAGACACTTGCATCAAATTATCTTCCATTTGCACCGTTTGGGTTTGGGAATTTTGGTGTCGCATTGGTATTGATTTTCTGGGCGTACGTCGGCTTTGAAATGGGTACACTTCCCGCCAGTGAAGTAAGAAATCCACGAAAAACAATTCCTAAAGCTATTATCACCGGGATGATTATTGTCATTATCTTCTATCTTCTTACGAACTTTGTTGTGTACGGTCTTCTGCACTGGACTGTTCTTGAAACAACAAAGATCCCTTTGGTTCTGGCAGGAATAGCACTCTTAGGAGCAGGCGGAGCAGTTCTTATGGTGATTGGTGCGCTGATCTCTGTTTCCGGTTCCGATGAATCTGGAACCCTTGGAACCGCACGACTTTCCTATGCGATGTCAATCGATGGTCTTTTCCCAAAACTATTTTCAAAAGAACATCCACGATACCACACACCGTACATGGCGTTACTTGTACAAGGTACTATTGCGTTTTCCCTTAGTATCTTTTCTGGTCTTGTCGACTTAATTTCCTTTTCTGTTTTTAACCTCGCCTTTGCATTCTTACTTACCTGTCTTGCATTACTTGTCCTTGGGAAAAGAAATAAACAGAAAAAATTGCATGGGCAGCGTATTCTTCAAATCATTGGCATTGTGATTTGTCTCTATCTCATCAGCATGTTCCTGATCGGGGCAACACCCTTGTACATAAAAGCTGTTGGAATCATCGCCATAGCTCTTGGAATTCCCCTCTATGTGTTCTTCTCACCGAAAATAGATATCCATCATCTCAAGGCACAATTCCTTTCTGAGGAAGCAATCCTTATGCGGCAGCTCCAACGAACAGATCGTTTTTTAGCACATTTCCTTGAACACCTTCATCGGGGTTATAAAAAAATAAGATCCAGACAAGAAAAAAGTCAACGGTAAATAAAATCCTGATTGCGATAATAATACATAACAAATTTTCATAGAACATTCATCATTCATTTTTTTATATTATTTTCAGATAGTATTAATCAGAAGAAAAACATGCGACACCCCTAGAAGAAAATATATTTATAATAGTAATTATTTTAGTAGTATATCATTAGGGAGTGAAAGAAGATGTCTTACAGTCGAAAGTTAGTATTAATTCTCTTTGTAACTATACTTTTTTCATCACGTGCCTATGGATACACGCTGTCAAATATAACTGCTCAGCCATCATCAACTTCTGAGATCATCCAACCAGAAGGTAACTTATCAGGATATATCACTGATTCTTTTATGAATCCTATAGACGCGGCACTTGTTCGGGTCTATTTCCATGAGACTTATGAAGAAAACTATAGTGATTCTTTGGGGTATTACCATGTGGCACACATACCTCTGTGTTATTGTCTGAAAAACGCAACGTGTTCCAAACAAGGATATTATCCAGAATGGGTGATGCTTAGCATCGGTGAAAATACCACTTATGATTTTATCCTTACTTCGCTGAATCAATCATGTTATCCGGTGTTCAATGGAACGATGGGGACCAATGGATGGTACGTTAGCTGTGTGGATGTTACTTTTGTCATTGACGAAGACATCGAGGCGGTTTTCTATAAAGTAGATGCAGGGGCATGGAATCAATATGACGAACCGGTTCAAATCTGTACTGATGGTATGCATATATTTTATTGGTATTATACATATAACGGCAATCTATCTGATGTATTACAAACAACCCTGAACATTGACTGTGCCATTCCAGAGCTTACCCTTTTATCAGAAAGACTCGGTATAGGAAAAATTAAAATCATCGCAGAGGCAGCAGATGAAACCAGTGAGATAAATAGGGTAGAATTCTATGTCGATGGAGTACTATCGTACATTGATGCTACAGAGCCTTATGAAGGAATCATGACCGGTATCGGTAGTCATCA
>CAZGIV010000216.1:0-3008 GCA_964526175.1 uncultured Thermoplasmatales archaeon
TGGAAGACCATAGATTTTTCCAAAAATGAAACGTATTGTAATGATCCCCTCAAAAAAGCTATAACTGGCTGTTATTTCCTTATTGATCCAATGCCGTGGGTAAAAACCTGAATTAAAGGCATGACCTATCCCAAAATAATGAACATTTTTTGCATAAAACAGCAGTGTTTCATTGTCAGTTCCGCGAAATTCATACCCATCAATACGACCCCATATCGGCCCTCGAATCCAACCAGGATCGAGACGAAGGGTATTCTCCTCTTCATTGTTTTGTTGTATCTGTTTCGATTGCCAACCTGTATTTTTTGAAAAAGAGATAGCCACAACATCAAGTCCTGTAAGGACCAACATCACGACAAAGAGAAGTGGTATTATTTTGTTCATAAGATTTTTCCTCCATTCCTATGATTTTATAACAACTGCTTCTTTAAAAACATAACCTTAGAAACGGGTACCAAGTGTTCACTATCATCGAAAGGTACTGATAAAAATAACGATGATTGAAAATCACCATGATTGTAAGACCCATGGTTTTTTGTAAGAATCAAATAATGCTAAAAGAAAAGAAGAAAAAGAAGGTCGTAATGGTTTATTGGAGGGTAATCTTTGAGACGAACATCGTTGCCTGGATCGTCTTTGTCGCACTTACCCCCTCGGAACAGGTCACATCAATCGTAATACTAGGTATCGGAAAGATGATTCCTAACCCAATACCTTTGGGTGCACCAAGGATCGTCAACTCTCCTCCGACGGCAAGCGATGGAGATACACCAGAGAATTGCTTTGGGTTGACAATAAAACCACCGGTTATGGAAACCGTACAAGAAACGTTTGATGCGGCTTTATCACCACCGTTGATAACAGTCACATTCAACCCGTTCCCACCAGTGACGTCAATGGAAAACGCTGGCTCGGGGTCTCCTGGGACGTGTTTGAAGATCCCACCGGTGAACTCATCGGTGTTAAAGGAACCAGCCCAACCGATTTTTCCATTCGTAAAACCAAGGCTCAACAGTGGTGTCCCCACCAGATCAGCATAGTCTGTCCAGGTATGCCCACCATCAAGACTATAGGACGCCCCTGAGGCACCAGATGCTGCTCCTGTGCTGATGTACATATTGACGGAGCCGGGCACATAGAGAAGATCATAATTATAACATGGGCCGGTAAAGTCAACAGTCTGCCAGGTTGCACCGCCATCGGAGGTCTCTGATAACCATGCGGACCCCCCTGGGTTGATATCTATTGCAAGACCATGAGATGCATCTTTGAAGGATGGTTTAGTAAAAGAAAGAAGCGGGGTCTGTGAAACAGTCCAGTGAAGCCCTTTATCTACTGATTTGTACACCCGCCCTAACGAGGTCCCAAACCAGATGGTATCACCAACAACACAGTACGAACCAGTGACCCCATATTCACCCTGTAACGGAGCAGGGATATGTGCTTCCGGGACACGCGTCCAAGTCGTCCCGGCATCGGTGGTCGTGTAAATCTCGTAATATCCACCAGCGGGATCACCCATACACCAACCGACATGTGCATCCCAGAAATACACACAATTTGGGAAGGAGCCGATGAGGTTAAAATTTGCAGAATCTTGCCGTGCCCAGGTGTTTCCTCCATCTGAAGTGTAGTACAGACCCATGACCCCATTTTGATGCGCATACATCGGTGCCCAGGCTGTGTCCGCATCAAATGCATGAATCATAGCAAAGTAAAGGTTCTCTGCATCAGGGATAGAATACGCGCTCCATGTCGTACCACCGTTGACGGTTTTCGTAAAATCTTGACAGGAATAAAACGGATCGTCTCCATTAAATGCGGTCGCCCAAACAACACTTTCATTCACACAAGATATGGAATTGATGCCTCTGTTTTTATCTGAAAAAGCAGTTGCTTGCTCTATCCATTCTCCATCTGTAAAAAATGGTTTCGCGCTAAAAGGTTTTTTTATAGTCTGTGGTGGTATTGCTGATGCAGGCATAACGAATACCAAGCTCACAGCAACTCCAACAAATAAAAAAATAATGCCAACCGCCAAACCTTTCTTAATCAATAGATTTTCATCCATCGCTTTTTTTCCCCCGTTCAATAATTTAATAACCATTCCTTCTTTAAAAACATATCTTAAGAAACAGAATCATTCACACGGTTGTTGTAGTTGACCTGCTCTGTACATATCATCGAAGGCTTTATTGAACGACGATATGGTGAAACCATGGATTATTGAACTATGGTTGATACGGATTGCATCCGCATTCAGTCTTAGTACACACGTTTTTCTTTTGTCTTTTTCCTATGTTCCTTTCGTTCCTTCTTTGTCAACGGCTTAGATTTATTCTTTGGAGTGATATCTTTTCCGCCTTTGTCTTTACCCATATCAGCATCCTCCTTTATTCATAAAGATAGATAGGATAATGGTATTATAATATGTACTGTTCGCTGTCGTATAGGGATATCTTAGAAAGATAAATGGATGTTTCCTCCTTTTTTTACTTTATTTCTTTTTTAAAAAAAATACTGCATGACCCCTTCCTCTCAGCAGATACCTATTTAAGCAAGCACCTCTATTAGCACGTAGAAAGAAAGAGAACTAAGACTCACACATTTTCGGATACACGAATGGTTGCGGTTTTTTATTTTCATTCTTTTAAAACCCAGATATAAAAATCTGAGGCGGTGATACAGAATATGAACGGAACAGTAAAATGGTACAATGATATGAAAGGATTCGGCTTTCTCACCGGTGAAGACGGCAAAGAGACGTTTGTCCATAGAACATCCATACCAATGGGAATGACTCTTCAAGAAGGAGACGCAGTCGAATACCAAATAGAAGACTCAGAACGAGGACAAAAAGCAACAAATCTCAAGAAATAAAAAAAACACGAAATGAAGCGTGAAAAAAATTCATTTAGGTCGAGGTGATAGAGAATGAACGATATAACCCAGAAACTCCAAAAGTTAACAAAAGAAAGAAAAATCACAAAACTGACCTATAAGCAAAC
>CAZGIV010000217.1:0-2936 GCA_964526175.1 uncultured Thermoplasmatales archaeon
CTTAAATTGGAAGATGTCCTTGTCGTGTCTCAATAGAAGGGACATATGTCATGTCTCTACACAACTAAGCCGTGATTAATTGTGGTCAAAGTTGATATCGAGTGAAATCGATATTTCTGGATTGGAAATAAAAATTCCTGAGGTGAATGCATGAATACATTATCAAAAGAAGATTCCTTGCTGTTTCACAAACTGATGGATTCTTTGCTCTTGTTTGTGAATCAGAAAACAGGCATCATAAAAAACGCTACAAATATGAAAGAGTTACACAAAAAAGAAATAGAAAAAACCAAGCTCTTGCGAGAGAAGATTTTTTCAAATAAATATGATTTTATTGACAACTTTGTCAAGGAAAACCCCTTTAATTTTTCTACCGATAACTTAGAAATCATCCAGTCTTGGAAAAAATATATAAAAGGGAAGTTTTTCGTAGTAAAACATACTCCAAAGTATGGCTTGTTTTTTGATTCGCAATCAAAAAAAATGTATGGCGTCAAGGGGATAACAGATTCCTTTGAAGAGAAATTCGAAGGATACACCCCTGTTCTATTAGAAATAACCTTAATTCCATTCAGAGATTCTATTATTTACGATGGAATATTTTTCCCATACAACATTTCATTTGGTAGAGGTATATCCAAGAGTCTTAAAACAGAGACTGCCGAATCTATCCAAAAATTCGGCATTATCACATCATTAATACAACCAATGAAGAAAAAAGAAAATAATGAAAAGGAACTGCTTCGGTTTTATATGAAATCCATTGACAATAAACTAAGGTATGAACCAGAAATCAATCAATTAAGAAAAAAGTCAAAAGATTTGGAAGCGATATATTATCAAGAAGAAGCCAAGAATTATTCAAGACACCCTAAAAAAATGTTAAAGGAATTCGGTATAAAAGGTCATTTTGCGGTTATGTTTCATAGTGTAATTGCAAGCGGGTCAACAAAAAAAGAACTACAAAATAATATAACAAAAATCGTTCCTCAGGAAAAAAGAACATGGATTCATACATTCAATCTGTAGAGGAATAGACAATAAATACCAACATCTACTAAAATCTACAAAATTGGTAGTTCCAAGAGTCTTTCAAGCCTGTTCAACACGCACCTCCATTCTCTTTTTCCGCGCATATAGTACTATTTCTTAGTATACTGCTTTCTCTGCTATAGTACTTCGAGCAGCGCATTCTTTGATGTACGTTCAACACAGTAATGGAAAAAAGCCAGTATCTCGTAAAAACCCCATCAAACATGACAAAAATAAAGAAAGATTTAAATATCATTCTCTAATTTTGTCATATATATGAACGAGTTAGACCTCCTCATCTTCCATGCAGCACACAGCCCAATAACGATAAAAGATCTCCACGAAAAAATACACAAAGAATCTCATCGAAACGTAGCACAAAAAGCACTCTATACAAGCATCGACCGGCTAGAAAACCAAGACTTCATCCGAAAGAACCAACAAGGGAAACTCCTGCTCGTGCAACAATCCCCCCAACCCATCTCTTCCTATCTTAACGCGGTCCTAGAAAACCAACCACATTTTATCAAAAAACAGATACTCACAGCAACGTCACTTGATATCCTTTCGACTATTCTCCATAACGGCTGCACTGTGAAATGGATAAAAGACATCACCCAACTCAGTGAACGAACCACACGTCGACATCTCTCAAAGCTCCATAAAGCAGCAATCATCACAAAACACCAGGAAGAAAACAATCTTCATTCATCCACCTGGAAAATCAATACGCTCCAACGAGAGCTCCTCCAATTCCTTGAAGCATATGAAGAACATCGCGCGTTACAAATCATAGAAAACCTAAATATCAGTGCCACTCCGCTTTGGGTACACGGAATAGAATTTTTAATTCGAACATCACACTCACTTCACCAGAAACAATTCAAGCAAACCGGCGCAACAGCACTAGACCGCTACGGAATGAAACTCCTTTCAACAGAAAACATCTACATGTATACGAGGAGAACACTCGGTCTTTGGGATCACGCTTTTCTTACTGTTCTGTCACGAAAAAACGATGCAAATCAACTCCGATACCTCGCCTACCTCTACAAAAAACACCAATCCGACACAGCAGAATTTATTCAGAAAGGTACCTATTATGATCCGCAATCAATGCAAAGTATCCTTGACCTTTTCACACAAAACAAAGAAACACCACAACTCAAAATACAAGACATTAAGGAACTTGAACAGCTCTATGGAGAACTCTAATGGAAAAATCATCCTATACACTTCAAAAATGGGATTACATAAAAAACGAACTCGAACAAATAGATAAACACTTGAAAAAAACCATTGACATCTACCTCATCGGTGGCTGTGCAATGAGCTACTATGGAATCAAAGATTCAACAAAAGACATTGATGTGCTCTTCAAAAACAAGTACGATTGCGCTGATTTTTTCAATGCAGTGACTAAGCTAGGATATGAAACCGCTGAACAATATTTTCCACCGGTTGTCCAAATGGAGGCAACCTTCTTTGTGTACAAGGACGATGAAATCTGGATTGATCTCTTTGTGAAAAATGTCATGAACAAATGTGAATTATCTCCATCAATACAGAAGCGAGCAGTAAAAACAAATCTCTCAATAAAAAAACTCAATGTATACTGCTTAGACCCCCATGATATTTTCTTATTCAAGAGTATTACACCTAGAGAACGGGATGAAAATGATTTAATCCTCTTACTAACAAAGAAAAGTATTGATTTTAGTCATATCCATGAAGAAATTCGAATTCAATCAAAGACCTTCAAAGATCTCAAAGAAGTGTTCAATACAAAGATGAAAAAACTAGAAGAAAAAGGATATCACGTTGAATACATACAATAAATTAACAAGAATAAAAAATAGCATCCTTCCAGTGGATTGGATAAGTCTCGCCCTGAAACCATGTCA
>CAZGIV010000218.1:0-2885 GCA_964526175.1 uncultured Thermoplasmatales archaeon
GCCCCTGGTTGCTTAAGGGTATCACCAGAAGGGACATATGTCCTGTCCTAACACAGAAAAACTCAAAAACTCCTACGTATGAGTATTTATATAACAAAACTGATTTGTTAGAGAATATCAGGGATATGATTTGTTTTGGTTAAAAAAGAAAAGGAGAAAATAGAGGAGATCGCTTGCTGTCCTGAATGTGGGAGCACCCATCTCAGTAAGGATTATTCACGGGCAGAATTGGTGTGTAGAAATTGCGGGCTTGTTCTTGATGAGGATATTATTGATCATGGCCCGGAGTGGAGAGCGTTTGATAGCGACCAGCGGGAGAAACGAGCTCGAACCGGAGCGCCAATGACCTATACTATCCATGATAAGGGACTCAGTACCGTGATCGGTTGGAAAAACAAAGACTTCTCCGGAAGATCTATTCCCAGCAGAAACCGGGCGCAGTTGTATCGTCTGAGGAAATGGCAGCGGCGCATCCGAATCAGCGATGCGACAGAGAGAAACATAGCGTCTGCGCTTTCCACGTTGGACCGTATGGCCTCCGGGTTGAGTCTTCCGAGAACCGTCCGGGAAACCGCAGCGATGATCTATCGTAAAGCAGCAAAAAGGAATCTTGTGAGAGGCAGAAGGATCGAAGGCGTTGCTTCTGCGTCGTTATATGCCGCCTGCCGGCAGTGTCATGTACCAAGGACACTTGATGAAATAAGTAGCGTTTCGCATATATCACGGAAGGACATCGGGAGGACTTATCGATATGTCTCCCGTGAATTAGAGTTAAAATTGCTGCCCACCGTCCCCCGGGATTATATCTCACGGTTCTGTAGTGAGTTACAGTTAAGCATGGAGGTTCAAGCGAAGACGTTAAACATACTCGTAGAAGCGACAAAGAAAGAGCTTACCAGCGGACGAGGACCTACAGGCATTGCGGCCGCGTCTCTCTATATTGCATCGATGCTGTGTGGTGAACGCAGAACGCAACGTGAGGTCGCAGATGTCGCAGGTGTCACCGAGGTTACTATTCGAAATCGTTACAAGGAAATCTCAAAAAAACTCGATATAGACATTGCCCTGTAACCTTGCCGGTTCGCTATTTATCCTTTTTTGGTTAAAATTATTTCAATCGATGAGACATTGGAGGCTCTACCTTCTTCATTGGTGATACTTTCGGTACTAATTATTATGTCTTTCACTTTCGCGTCTTTGATAAACCTGTTTCTTGTTATTTCTGCGGTATCTACCGCGGTACTAATCGCCCTGCCTCTTGCTTTTAATATCGCCTCATCTAAAGAACAATGATATTTTTTAGTAAGTTCAACAGCATCTAACCGCCATATATAATTCTTCAGATATTTTTCTATATCTATGATACCTTTTTTTTCTAGTATTTCTTTTAGCATTTCTTCTTTGATTTTGTCAAATATTTGTTGGTTTATACTCATATTATTCCCCTATTATTTTGAATAAAAATTTTTGAATACTGACATTCGACATAGTTGAAAAATTTTTTTGTAAATTCTGATTTTGTAATCTCCTTCTTATTTGTATACAAATCCTCTAACCTCAATTTCCAATATAAAACAATTTTACATATTATCTTGTATTTTATTATCATAACCATTTAAGGATTCAGGTTCAACTCTAAACCTTTTACAACATTTATAACAAAATATTACAAACAGTTATAAGAACATATTTGATTCCAAATGATAGCCTCCCCGAAAAAGAGGAATAAAGAAAATTTCGTAAGAGATAATGACTTATTATGGAGCGGATGAAAACAGGTATTGATGGTTTAGACAGCCTTATCGAAGGCGGACTTCCCAAGGAGTCCATTACCCTTATTTCAGGTCCACCCGGAAGCGGTAAAACCATCCTCTGTTACCATTTTATATCTAAAGGATTGGAAACTGGGGATACATGCTTGTTTTTAACACTGGATAACAAAGCTGAAAAACTCATTACTCAAGCGAAGAAACTAGGATTTGATTTTCAATCTGCGTTAGAAAACGGTAAACTTAAAATCGTTTTCTTAGACATTAATAAAAAACTCGTGTACGATGTTGTGACGAAAGAAATCCTATCCGGCGAATACGATAGAGTAGTATTAGATTCTGTGACGTCATTGTCCGAGATACCAATCTATGTTGAAAAAACAGAGCTCACGGAAACGAATAATATTATCACGTCTAATGATTTTTCATCGACTATTGATGGTCCCCCGAGTCGGATGCATCTTCATTACATCATGAGTTTGTTAGATACTGCACAATGTACTTCTATGATAACATCGGAATTACCGTTTGGTTCCTTTGAACTTTCAAGAGATGGTATTTCTGAGTTTCTCGTAGATGGAATTATCCTCCTGAATTTTGATCCAACCATGGATAAAAGAAAACTCTCAGTGATGAAGATGAGACGCACCCATCATACATTGAGACCACGGGACATCATAATCGGTGAAGACGGCATAAAATTCCTATAAAGGAATGTTAAGAGGGATTATTGATTAATCTCAGGTTATTCATCCACGGTATGAGGAAAAAATGAAAGAAAATGAAATAATACACGCCATTGAAAATGAAATTAAAACATATTCAGTGTGGACCATTGGTACAACAGATGATCCCGACCGAAGAAAGAAAGAGCTTCTCGATCCAAAACATTGGTATAACTGTAGAGCGGATAGTGAAACTGTTGCAAGAAACGTTGAAAAATATTTTCTGGAACGAGGTATGAACAGCACTCCTGATTGGAAGGAACACCCAGTTTTCGTATACATTTTTTTATCAATGCAGTCTTGAAGAAAAGTGCAAAGCCAGGAGAAATCAAAAAATTTTTACCGGTAAATACCTGAGTTAGTTAGGTTTTAACCTTTTTTCAGATAATTT
>CAZGIV010000219.1:0-2878 GCA_964526175.1 uncultured Thermoplasmatales archaeon
GTGTGCTCAGATTACTGACTAGTCAAAAAAAGTAAATGTGACAAAGTCAAGTTAAATAAGTAATAAAAAGAAAAAAAGAGAGGAAAAGAGGGATCTTATTACGATGCCATCAAGTATCGTAAGATCGGGAAAACATGGGGGAACACCACGAAAAGATGCTGTAGGAATGCGTTGAAGGAAAATGTGTATTCCGTTGGCATCACCACTTGCAGAGTACCCCAGTCGCTTTCAGAATCCATGATGTCCTTTGCCTTGACCTTAACGGTGTAGGTTCCCTCGGTGGCCCAGGTATGGGTGACATGGATCTCAGTGCCAGAAAGGTAAGGTCCTAACCAACCGGCTGTCGTATTGTCTCCCCAATCAACAAAGTAATAGATATTTTGATCTTGAGGATCCGATGTAACCATGTTGAAGAGGTACGGATTTCCTGGTTTTCCTTCTGACGGACCCGTAACAACAGGAACATCTGGTGGTTGGTTGTCCGTGATGGTTACCATTAATGGTTCTGACCAACTGCTTCCTGCGCCCCAGACATCTCGTGCTTTTGCTTTTACCTCATAGGTCCCTAACACCGTCCAAATATGGCACGCTGTGATGGTTTGTCCTGAGGAGTATGGCCCGAGCCATCCACTGTTACTGCCGTCACCCCAATCGAACAGATAGTAGATTTGATCATTTTCAGGGTCTGTTGTATGAGTGTTATAGCAGTATTCAACGTTCCAGATCCCAAGCGATTGACCGATAGGTTTTGTGGGCTGTGCAGGTGCTTCACTGGGGTGAGGTGTTCTAAGCATTTGTGCTGGATCACCAAATAACAGGCAGCATTGGATGATCTCTCGCCAGGTTCCACCATCCCAGTCAATCATGGGCACCATCTGATCCTTAGAATGAGCATGTGATCTTCCGATTTGCCAGTTGCTCAGATCACCTGATTGGTTTTCAACATCAAGGAAGAATCTCCAGAATTCTTTGGCTTGGAACGCACTGCTCGAATTGGTACAATAGAGGTTTCCCCAACCATACCCTGTGTTGTAGACACAACCAAAGGCAAGCTCAACATCCGAATGGAACAGCATGGTTTCAAGAATTCCATCGTCGCCATCATCAAAATCGCCACAGTGGCATCCGTAATCATGGATGAAGAACGGTTTTGTATTATGGTAGTTTGCCGCCCATTCAGTTGCATAGACATCCAAAGACATCTGGTTATCTGCATGAGCAATACCACTGATAATCGTGACCAGATCGTTATTGATCGCATTTTTGAACCCAGTCACACCCGCTCCAGACCAACCGGGGTTGGGTGAGGGTGCTTCTGTGTATTTCACAGAAAGATTAAACTGGTTCCCGGGGTTGACCTCGTTCCATGTCTCAAAACCAAACTGGAACCCGACCCAGCTGGGGAATGTGTCCGGAGTTGGTCCGAGCCATTCATTGGTCCCTTTAATTGCACTGTAGTCCATGAAATCATCACCTTGGCAGCTCCATCCGGTGTTACCACCGTAAAATGCTGCGTTATCCAAATACTCCCATTCTGTACTATCTGCATAGTAGAAACTCTTCGTCAACCAATTTGATACATCCTGTGGGACATCACAGGTGATGCGGCCGACGAACAACTCGGAATAGAGATCAAAACCACTGTCGCCTTCTTCACCCCATTGCGAATCGTGATCGTTATTGAAATCGTTATCAAGGTTACTCCAGTAAAGATCAGCATCGACGTTAGATTCACCGCCTGAGGACATCAGACGCGGTGCGATATAATTCGAATCCCCACCGATAAGGATATAGCTTGTCCCCCAATCCTCATAAGCATCTTTACAGAACTCTCGAACATGAGCTTGAGCATCATTGAATGGGTTAGAGCCGAAATAATCAGAGCATGCATTGATATCCTCAATGGTCACAAGGGTAGATGAGAGGCCATCACCTGCGTGGTGATCCATAAGACTTTCCCAGTTATAGGGAGTTGAACCAGTGGTATCCCAATAGTCAAGCTCATTTTGGGTGGTCGTGATAATCACATAATCGAAATGCTCGCTAGGATCGCATAAACCCCCAGGATATTCAAAGCTCGGTAAATCGCTGGATTGGTAGAGTTGGGTGATTTCTGGGTTTGAGACAAGTGTTTTAACATATGCTTCATCATCAGGATTGTTACGGAAGAGCTCGTTTACATATCCGTTGTTCGTAAGACCAATCGTCACAGTCATCGTTGGACAATAGGTAAGGGAACCGGTGCTTGGGAAATACTGCATAGGGCTGAGTCCAAAATCAAGGATGGCGTACCCATGGGAATAACCGATATGGAAGTCGGTGTATATCTTCGATGGATAGGGAGAGTTCGTTGAATAGATATTTGAATTTATCAAAAATTCCTGCGGTTCATCACTGCCGAAAGAAACAGATTTCTGGTACGGCAGAACAGGTCTTGTAGTAAGATCTATCCCTTGCGTAATCGCGATAGGTGTCCCCTCAACGGTAATGCTAGAGACTGTTGTTTTCGGCGGCAACAGCAGTTGGATCATTTTCATTGGCATTTGTGGTGCTCCCGCCTGCGTACCTCTCCCAATACATCCTGGCATGTTGATGAGCGTATACTCAGACCCATCAGCAGCTATCGATTGAAAACTGGGTTCAAGAAAGCTCCAGGTATACGTTAACTGATTGGTGGATGAAATGGTTTGCTTCGCGCCATTAAAAGGGTTGACATTCACTGCTGTTATGGATGTAGTAAGCATTAACACACAAATAGCTACACCAATAACTAATCTGCCTATTCTACACTTACGATTATTTAGTCCCTTCATTTTTTTTCCCCTACATCAAGAATTGTGCTCCTCGCATTTAAATTTTGTGGTTAATAAAAATGCTT
>CAZGIV010000220.1:0-2871 GCA_964526175.1 uncultured Thermoplasmatales archaeon
CTATATGATTATACGTAAAATTTTTTATGAACTTCAGACCATGTGATTTTTTCATGTGTTTCCTTTCATCGGGATTATGCGTTTTTCTCAGCGATATCTCCAATAATTGGGAGTTTCATTTTTTGCATCTGATATGCTTTGATCATCAGAATAAGCCATAAGATAAGAACAAGAACCCAGAAAAGCCAGCTAATCCACGAGAGGAAATACCACCCATGGTCAAAATGGAGTAACCCAAATGCTCCACCGAAGATCCACGCTAGGATCGTAAGGGGAAGAAACACTAAGATGGATTGGAGTGCATGAAACCGGATGAACTTGTTTTTGTCGTCTATAAAATAAAAGAGCAATCCTGTAATCCAAACCCCGAAATAACAGAGCGCTGCCTCAATATTTTCCTCCAATCCCAATGATGTTTTTGTCATATTTTCTCCTTCAAACCTACAATTTTATACCTGCCTTTCCAGGATGAATATATATATTTTTTTTACCTTTTATGTTTCTTTTGTTGAATAATTCGCATATTCATCTTCTTCTTCTTTTTCTTCGTCCTATTCTTCGTCCAGGATTTTATCTTTTTGTATCCTTTTCTTTTCTTCTATCTGAGGTTCTTTATAGTTTTCTTTTTCTATTCTTCGTCTTCTTAGTCGTTTTCCACTCCTTTCGTCTTCGTATATAGGATATTTTTCATCGTTCATTTATCTTACCTCAAACCTATTAAAGTAGATTGTTTTTGATGCATCATCATAATCCGATGCTGTGAAATATTCCCACAAGAAAATCTAGTCCGATAAAGGCGATAATAACAATAGCGATGAGGATGAGAACCCATATTGCAAATTTTATTACTCCCCAAAGTAAAAATACGATCACAAGTATACCAATAAGTACCGCCCAAAACGGAAGTGTATAACCAAATATGTCCATCTCTTTCACGTCTCCATCTACAAACGATTATTTTTATTCCTTTTTTTTCTGAAACGTCTTCATTAACACCTATCTTTTATTTAATCATTCTCATTCTGTAAATAAAAGATTGAACAAACTAACCGCTATTTAAGTCCTCATTATGTTTTTACCTGCAGGACGGTTTTTAACCATTCCTTTTCCACCTGGACGACCGCCGGTCTTTGCTCCTCGTTTAGCACGGGCTTTTGCCGCGGTCATTCTGCCGCCTCTGCTTTTCTTTGCCATATTTCATCTACCTCCATAATTTTTCTTTTTTCATTCTATTTTATCTCTCATTTTGAGATCCAAGAAATCAAACGACTTTTATGATTCCCATTAATATCATGACGACAACAGCTAATACTATCGCTCCGAGAAGACCGAATATGAACCATCCTGCTACGAATGCTATTACCGAAAGTATTGTAATGTGGGGCCATTCAACTTTTATGTTTGACATTTTAATCACCAGATCCGGAAGTGAAGGTTATTTTTTCTCCTCAAGTTCTTCTTCTTTCTTTTTCTGTTTTTGTTTATTCTTCTTTTTCCATGCATTTAATGTATCTTCAACCTCATCAGGAAGCGGAATCGTCGGGTCTGCTGTCATCAAAATTACCGATCCTATTATGCTTTGTTTAACGTAAACGACCCACCGTTAGAATTTGTAAGTATCAGCTGATTATCGGTAGGAAATCTATAATCTAAGGTGTAACCCCCTGACCCACCAGCCGTAAAAGTTATTTTTCCACCTGCGACAGCCCACGTATAAGTTCCACTTAAGTCTCCTAAAACACCGGATATCGTCACCTGATTATCATTAGTGAAGATCATAGTTAAATCCCCACCGGACATCCAAGTTCCAACGAACTTACTTTTTTCATCAACACAACCGCTCAAACTTACTGTTGTCAACATCACTAGCATAATTCCAACAAGGACAAATTGTTTTTGTTTTTTCATCTAGATACCTCTATGTATAGTGCTAACAATCTTCCTCTCTGTATATAGAAATGACTTAAAAACAATAAAAAAACAGTATAAAAACAGTTCAAAACTCGTTTATAATGAGGAAAGACATGGGATAAATAAAAAAAATCATGTATGCAATGATCAACGTTTTGAACTCCGGTTTCGTCTATAATCTATGGATGCAATTTAAAAATTATCTTTTCCGCATGACAGTGAGTCCTCGATGTAATGAGGAGAAAGGGAGGAGGAGTTCCGGGGAATAAAACCCGATAACGCCTCTCATTGAATGTTTATTTATAATGGCCCTATCATGGTTGGTAGGAAGAAGCTGACAATGGCTGCTATAATCCATACGATAAGAGCTATCCCTAGCGCTTTCAGCCAGCCGATGCTGTACAAAAAGCCAAGAGCTATAAGCCAGGCTATTCCTCCAATGAGAGATGCTACCCATCCTAACTCAGGGCGGAGGAAATAGTAGGCTGCTGCATAAATTATCGCGCCGATAAAGGCAGCCAATAACGCAGTGCCGAACCCCTCCTTTTCTCCAAATAGTTTCGTTACGACATAAATAATAATTGCTGAGATAACAAGACTTATTAAAAATACGATGAGTGATGCAAGAGTTATATCTATCATTTTTTCTTCTCCATTTTTTTTTATGTTTTCTTTTTTTCGTAAATAAGATAAAGTTAGGGTGTCGCCCCTTCCATGCAATAGAATTTCATGGCTTTCCATTGAAGAGGAAAATCACACCTAACCGTACATGTTTGAACAAGATAAATTATCCAGCGATTCATCCCCGATTTAAAGTCAAGGACTTCTCGCTTGGGATTCTTTATGTTGCTCTCGTTGTTTTGCTTGGTACTACAGCGCCTACGATAACCAGGACAAGACCACCGATTATCAATGGAATCATGTATTGCGCATACGGGGTGCTTTCAGTGTTGACTAATC
>CAZGIV010000221.1:0-2870 GCA_964526175.1 uncultured Thermoplasmatales archaeon
TTACAGTCCAGTTTATCCTGCATTGGTGGAAACGCGTTCAGATAATCGATAAGGGATTGGGTGTGCGCCTGACCAAGGATTGTCATATTATTCACACCGTAATTCTTGAAGAACTGTGTATTCGTATATCCTGAGAGGAATTGGGTGCAATCAGGGATTGAATCATTGTTGTAATCTCCCTCAGCAAACCAGTCAAGCCCGGTGTATGCCATGATTGCGATACTCCCACCGTTCTTTACACTTACCAGTTTCCATGCCCAACAACTGGGAACCCATTCTTTGTACCAGAATTTTCCAACTGGATGAGTCGTATTGAAGTAATTCAACCCATCCTGTAATATTCCTTTGAGAATATTGTAAAGACTGGTGTTGAACTGTGCGTTATGGCACCCGCCGCAGACAGTGACCGGGAGTTTTTCACCGTTTTTCAACTTCGGTATTTCATTAAGCACCAATCCATCAATCCAGACGCTTTCATTTTTTGGAGGATGTGTTGACCAAACCGTAGGGTTTCCATGTCCATCAAAGAACAAGAATCCACAGCCAGCGCTGATTCCATCGATAACATCTTGGCTGCTGGTAAAATTCCCGTTTGATGTCCACAGGCGGATGCCTTCAAACCCGGTCATGTACTCTAAAGCTAGCTTATTTTCCTCTTCTCCTTCATACCAGGGGTCATTTTCAGCGGGTGCAGAGTCTCCCCCTACTACAACCATTTTATTGAACCAGTCTGTTCCGGCGGTGGTGTTTTCATAGGTGATTATTTTGTTCACAAGAGTGTTCACTTCAATGACGTTTTTACAGGCGAGACGTCCGATATACACCTCTGGGTACATATCAAGGATGTCTTTTCCTTGGCTGTTCCATTCAGCAAAAATACCGTTCCCGTTCGAATCCCATGTTGAAAAATTACCATAGGCATCGTAAAGGTCTGCGAAATAGAGGTCTGAAAGATAACCGCCTTCCCAGTTTGCATCATCATCAAGATGAGTGTATCGGACCGGTACCCACCATTTTTCGTTTAATATACCGCCGTACCTTCCTCCGACTAAAAGCACATATTCAGTTCCCCATTGATCATAGGCGTTCTTGATGAAATATTTCATTTCTTCTGCGCAATCTCGTCCTTCCGCAGGGAAGTAGACTCCATTGCAGATGTCATCACGTGTGACGAGTTTTGTAGTAACTCCTTTGCTTATTTTATGGTTAACTAATGGCTGGAGTTTTTCTGAAAAAGCTTTTGGGGCAATAATGAGCAGTTTGTATTCATCATGAGTTGATGTTTCAGTCGTTGGGAGTTCATAGGTTATGGAGAGATGTGCCGTGTTTCGGTAAAGGATCGTATTGTCCTCTATTTTGTATTGGATGGGGTAGCATCGAACAGTTAAAAAGAGAACATGTTCTTCATTGGAGATACCTGCGCCTATATGATAATCGAACAATGTATCAGGATATATCGATCCGATTCCTTGTTCTTCTTGATTGTAGGTGACTTTGTCGTCTGCCACGAAGGTAACTGGAGCAGGTGTTGGAACTATCTTTTTTTCTAAGAGGTATTCTTCCGGATTCGAAAACGTCACATCCACGTTTTTGATTTTCGTTCCGAACGGAAAGAGGTAGGTCGTAATTGATGCAGGAATCATCGGATCACCAGTTTTGTAAAGCCATGAATTCACATTGTCTACGCTAACAAGTGCATAACCATCTTTTGTTTGAATTTCTGGAGGTGAAAAGGAAATCGTTTCTGTTTTTTGTATTGTTTTTCCTGAGGTGTTTGAGACAGCAGCAGCTCCAAGTCCACTAAGGACCAGTATTCCTATTATTACTATTGGTACTATTTTCTTCATATTTTTTCCCCTTAACATTGTATGTTTTTACCTGATACTTCTCTTATTATATAACGTTTTTATCTTTAGTTGGAGATAAGGAATTGATCAATACGGTGCTTAGGGGTAGGTTGTTGATTTTAGTTCTGCGCTCACCGCACCGTTTGGTAGTGTTGCATTGATTTTGATGATGTTGCCCACTTCTGGTGCGTAATAGTATTCGAGGAATTCACCGATGGTTGATGTAATTTTATAGGCGCTAAAGGTACCAGCTGCAACGGTGACATCTCGTTTATCCTGGCAATAAAACGCAAGTGGTGTCCATGTATACAGAACGTGGAAGGTAATCGGAAACCCGATGATACCAAAGAGTCCTCCAATCCGGGTTTGAAGGGTGATGTCTATCGTCGGTAGTGACCAGAATTTAAATGAGGATAAGGGGAAATCAAGTAAAGGGAAATCAACACTTAATCCAGCATCCGTTGTGAGTTTGAATGGAAGGGGAAGAGAGAATTTAAGCGGTGCGATTTTTACCATGGTCAATCCTTTTATTTCTGCATAGACTTCATGAATTTGGAGACTATCCTTTGTAAAAACAAAAGTTCCCTTCAGGCGTACTAACGGATTTTTAAAGGTACCGGTGAGATGGAGGGCACCTGATGTAGTGGAAAAAATAAAGTCGTAGTTTGCTGTAAGCTTTCCTGTGAAAGTAACCGTATAATACGAGGGATTACTTGTATCGCTGACGGTCCAGGTGAAATCATCAATTTTCCCATCGATAAACACCTTTTGTCCTTGGTCATCGTAGTTGATCAGGACACTATCAGTAGTGTATACCCAGGTATCACCGATCTTCCATTCTGGGACGGTATCATCAAACGAAGTGGTTTGAGAGCAAAGCTCAGATGGTGTAAGAGCAACTGATATATTCGCAATGAGAAGAAGACTTCCTAGGATAACCCCAACAATGGTTCTTTTCATATACCCCCGCGTATTCTTAATTATATAAATCTCTATTTAAATCTATCTGATATCGAGTTTGAG
>CAZGIV010000222.1:0-2863 GCA_964526175.1 uncultured Thermoplasmatales archaeon
CCTCCATTTGTACCAAATTCATCTAATGCTTTTTGTACTTCAACTATATACGTCATCGCCGGACCGCCGCCCATAAGGATAGCGACAACAGCTACTTCAAATATTTCCTCTTTTGTTGCTCCTGCTTTCAATGCTTTTTCAACATGGATTGCTATACAATACTTGCATCGGGCGGTAATCGCGGTTCCCACAGCAACAAGTTCTTTTGTTTTCGTATCTAATACGCCTTCTTTCAACGTCGAACCCATGAAGGCCTTAAAATGTCGCATTGTCTCAGGTTGATGCTTTGATAGCTCTTCCATCATATGCATCACCTGATCAACAGATTCTTTCATTTCTCCCATAAATCGCCTCTTGGTGTACAAGTATTTTCTCGTATCACGATAACAGTACCATTTTTTGAATATATTTTATTATTAGATGATGAATCACTTACACCTTCGAATCCAAAAGACATAACGAATTTCTTGATTCTCTCTATTTCGTATAATTCATCCTGATTTTGAGATTTGTCCATTTTTCTTTTCCACCTCGTCGTACAATACTAATTCTTCTTTATCCTCTTAACATTGGTGATCCGCATTTCGGGCATTTTTTATCATAACATGGTACTCCCGGCTGATGTGGTTCTGTATACCCACAATTTGTGCATCTGCAATCACCACCTGGGCCTAAGCTAAAACCTCCTCTAAGACCTCGACCTCGTCCTTGACCTCTGCCCCTTCCGGCTATTAGCCCTTGACCATTAGGTCCTGTTCCATCTCCACCTGGCATATTTTTTTTCACCTCTTTTTTTACATTTTTTTCAATATTTTCAACTATTTCCTCAAATGATTTTCATCGTAATAGTCAATAGTATTTTTATCCTCTTGTCATTGGTGATCCGCATTTCGGGCATTTTTTTGTATAACATGGAACTCCTAATTGATGAGGTTCCCGATGACCACAGTTGGGACAGAAGCACTCTCCACTTGGACCCATGCCATATCCACCACCAAGACCCCTGCCTCCACATCGTCCGAAGCCTCCGCCACCACGCCGCCTTGGCATATCCTTTTTCATCTCCTTTGATTTACAATATGTTCAATTTTCTCTACAATGTTTACAAATGCTTTGCCAGCATCTGTCGAAGCATTTTTAATGAGGAATGGTTCACCACTATCACTAGTTATAACAATTTGTGGATCAATTGGAACCTTTCCAAGAAATGGTATTTGAAAATCCATCGAGGCTTTCAGCCCACCACCGGTTTTAAAGATATCCACATTTTTTTTACAATGAGGGCAAGTAAACCCACTCATGTTCTCAATAATACCAATAATCGGCATATTCATCTTTTTGACAAAATTGATGGATTTGCGTACACTCACTAACGCTAAATCCTGTGGTGTTGTCACAATAACCGCTCCATCACTCTGTGGAATAAGCTGTGCAATACTCAGCGGTTCGTCTCCGGTACCTGGCGGGAGATCGACGATTAAATAATCAAGATCACCCCAATCGACATCACCGATAAACTGTTTTATCACACCCATCTTCATTGGTCCACGCCAAATCACCGGAGAATCGTTATCAGAAAGGAGAAAACCCATGGACATTACTTTCAGATATGGTGTAACCGAGACCGGATTGAAACCGGTAGCAGATGATGTTGGTCTTTTCTCTTCAACACCAAGGATCTTTGGGATACTTGGCCCATGAATATCACAATCCATTAACCCAACATTATATTTTTTCTCTGAAAGTGCAAACGCGAGATTGACAGAAACCGTGCTTTTCCCAACACCTCCTTTACCGCTCAATACAATAATCTTATGTTTTATTCTACCGAGATTGTGTGTAATTTTCAAATCATCATTTTCTTTTTTTTCCATGGAACTGTTCACCTCAATGTTTTTAACCTACATTGTCATACTATCTTTTGGTATAAAAAGAAAGAGAAGGAAGCTCGATTGGTTTTATTTTGAAGCTTCCTTTTTTTCTTTAGATAACTCTTGGAGTCTTTCCCGTATCATCTTCATTTCTTCGTCCAGACCTTTAACCACATCTTCGAGGTAGGCTTTTTCTTCCTCTCTGCTGGGTTCTGGATAGGGATACACTCCTTGCCCCCAAAAACCTCTACCGCGTCTATGGAATCCTCGTCCGAAACCTCGACCCCGACCTCTGCCAAAACCAAAGCCGGGTCCAAAACCAGGGTTTGCGTAACCAGGTACATTGTTTCCTGTGCAGTATCCTGCTACTCGTCCAGTTCTGGGTCCAAGTCCCCAAGGTCCTGTTCTATCGCCACCAGGCATTTTCTATTTCACCTCCTTTTTATTCGTTCTATTCATTTGTTCTCTTTTAATATCAACTTATGATACTATCAACATAAGGGTTACCTTATAAACGTTATTATAATAATTATTGTAGAATTTGTTTTTAATCCTATTTTTTATAGGAAATATTTATATAGACTACAAATATGATTAATAATATATTTGCATTAAGAAGGTTAATATATGCCACATTTGAAATTTACCCTTGATGAAAAGGATAGAAAAATAATTTCTCTCCTCCATGATAATCAAGATATATCTCAGGAAGAAATCGCCAAAAAAGTGAAATTGTCTCAACCTTCAATTGCAATGCGAATAAAAAAATTGAAAGAGCGAGGAGTAATTGACCATGTCTTTGGAGTAAATCTCAACAAAGTAGGAATGTATCTTGCAAAGGTCATGGTCAGAACGACTAACACCACCAAGATATTGAATATGTTTCGTGGTTGCCCTTTCTTTTTAAACGGTTTTGTCGTATCTGGAAATGAAAACTTAATGTTGTTATTTGCGGGTGAGGATTTGGCGTCTCTTGAATCAATAATCGATTG
>CAZGIV010000223.1:0-2822 GCA_964526175.1 uncultured Thermoplasmatales archaeon
CGAAATGTTTATAAAAAGCCTTTATATACTTCAAGGAGGGAAATTTTCTTATGACGGAGGTCCAGGTGGAAAACATAGTCGTATCTTTTTCTGTCTCATCATCTCTGGATTTACCTAAGTTAGCGGAGATTCTTCCTGATGCGCAGTATACTCCTGAGGATGTCCCTGAAATAATACTGCAGTTCTCTCATCCACGTTCAATGGCGGCGCTCGCTTCGACGGGGACTGTCGTGGTGACTGGACCAAAGAACATGGATGAGGTCCATGATGTTATGAAAATGATTACAGATCGTTTGAATATCGTCGGCGTTGAGATGCAGGAGACACCGGAGATTTTGGTTCAGAATGTGACCGCTTCTACTGATCTGCGTCAGAAACTAAGGTTACGGAGTTTAGCAAAATCCCTGAACATTGAAGAGTATTCCCCAAGGGTTTTCCCTGGGCTGGTGTATAAAGCAGAGGACCCAAACACAGTTATACTACTGTTTGATTCGGGGAAGATTGTTTGCAACGGAGCAGGACTTGAAGAGGTGACCGTTGCTCTTGATAAAATGGTAGAGACATTGTTATCATTTGGTATAAAGAAGGAGGAAAATGTATGCCCGAAGTAATCGTAGAAAATATTGTCGCGTCAACGTCGTTTTCCGATAAGTTGGATCTAGACGTTATCGCACAATCTTTAGAAGAAGCAGAATATGAGCCTGAGCAGTTTCCTGGGCTTGTGTATCGTTTAAGCAGTCCAAAAACCGCGACCCTTTTGTTTCGAAGTGGGAAGGCGAATTGTACTGGTGCGAAAAACATTGAGGATGTCAGAACCACGATTAATATCATCGCGGAGAAACTGAAGAAGTTAGGTGTTGAGGTCTATAAGGATCCGGATATCGTCATTCAGAATATTGTTGCGATTTCTGATCTTGGTGGCGAGCTGAACCTTAACGAGGTCGCCATGGCGCTCGGCTTGGAAAACGTTGAATATGAGCCTGAGCAGTTCCCTGGTCTTGTCTATCGGATCAAAGAACCACGTGTTGCGATGCTGCTGTTTGGTTCAGGGAAGATCGTCTGTACTGGTGCTCGGAAAATCACTGATGTCTCCCTTGCTGTGGAGAAACTCTCTCAAGAGCTTTCCTCCCTTGGGTTGATCCATCATTAATATCAGCAGATCTAAGCTTTCTTTCCTTTTTTTTTTATTTATTGGTCTCAGGGTTTTTGTATAATTTGTTCAGGTAATGTTGCTTGTCAACATACTACAGTAAGAACATATTGAATTTGATAAACAGTTGTAGGAGGTTTCTCGCATGCCTTTGTTTTGGTGCAGAGAGGTGGAAAGGAGCAAATTTTATGTACTTGTTTCTTGTTTAGGGGATGGTGAGGGGGTCTAAAGAATTGATTGAAAATTCTTTTTTCATTCTTTTCCTCCCAGACTTTTTAGACCCCTTCTCTCATTTCTCTTTTTTATGAACGACGAAAAAGATGGAGTTCTTCTCTTTTAAAAAAAAAAATATACATTGGCTTTCTCCCATTAATAAAATGAAGATACGTAAAAAAGATTTTATTTTGGTTTTCTATTACGGTCTACTATGCAAACTGAAAATTGTCTCTATGGTGTTTATTTATCTGAAAAGATAACACCTATCCAAGTCAGAGATGCAATAGTTAGATGTTTTTCTCTTGCGCAAGAAGAATTAAAGAAATATATTCGTGAAGATACTAACATGGAACCTGAAAAAATTGAAAAAATGTTTGTTGAACGTCCTATAGAAAACGCTTTCAGAGAAGTAGGTGGAGATTTTAATAATCCTACAAAAGAGACGCTTATTCAAGTGGTTATGAAATTAAAAGAATATGCGACACATGCATCCAGAGACTCTGGTATTATTGAGAAACATGCAGCGGAAATCACACAACTCATTGATAAATTGGATTGATTCTGAACACAACATATACTACCTATTTTTATTATAAAATTCTATACAAAACCCCATTGATTTTACTAAGTCAAGATAATTAATTTTTAAAAAAAATAAGGATAGGGGGGCAGGCCCCTCAGATGTTTTATGCTGTTTTGAAAAATTCTTTTAAATCATCGACTTTTGGATTCATCATCCCGCTGATTCGTATTGAGAAAATATCCTCTAACATGACGATATTGTTGATGTAGGATGAATATTTTTTATTGATGAATTCCGTGAATCGTTTTGCAACGATGATATCTTTTGCAGTAAAACTCAGCAACACGTCATATTCTCCTTGGAGCATACAGGCGGTTTGAACGAAAATTCCGAGATTTTTCCCTGCGTATTTCTTGAATCCGTCGATAATAGTGTCAATGATGTCGTTTGCTGGTTCGTTTGACCGTTTAATTAACATAACGTAGTGGCGGACGCCTTGTTTTTCTTTATCCGGTATTGCGGTGTAACCCCAGATTGTTTTGTTGTTCTCCAGACGTTTGATTATGCGCCATACTTTCTGTCTGGAAAACCCACAGGTTTTTGCAATTTTATCGATACTTTCGTTTGAATTTCGTTGCAGCTGCTCTATAACCCGCTTCTCATCTTGGTCTATTTGTTTTTTGCTACTTTTAGCCATTATTGTTTACCCCCATGATGTTTTAATTCTATAAGAGTTGATTTTTTAGCTCTTTTATTACCTTTTGATATCGTAGAGACTTGAGATTCACAATATCATTTAATGTTATAAATGTTTCGCATAAGGGCGCCTCTAGGCAAGTATAAAGACTTTTTCAGAAACATTTATAAAAGCCAAAGGCATTTTATTTTGGGGGTTGCAGAGTTAGAATACGAAATCCTTTTTTTTACTCTTCA
>CAZGIV010000224.1:0-2795 GCA_964526175.1 uncultured Thermoplasmatales archaeon
TCCCGACAGGAGCACTTTTTTCATTTTTTCTCCTGTTGGAACGACGAAAAAAATTAACAAAAAATCGTTTTTCTTCTGTTGCAGAAAAAAAGGAGCATGTACTCGAAAAGTATATATGCTAATGATTTCAGAGGTTGTACATTCTAACTATAAACCGCGTATATTCTTCTTCAGGTTCATAGCAAACTCTTCCGCATGTTTGAGGTCTTCGCTGTTAGGTCTTCCTTTGTTTATTCCACCAAATAGCTTCAAGAAACTGTTTGTGTTATACCCTGGGCAGATAAATTCATCAACAATTATGTATCCTTTCGCTAGTAGTTTTTCCTTTAATGAGGAGTGAGCCTTTAAAATATATTCATTGACGTGCCCTCCATCGAACGCGAAGGCTGGTGCCCCGCAGGTGGAGAAAATAAATGCGTTCTTGTTGGTAATCGGTGGTAATGTATCGGTAAGGTCAAGCAGAGTAATATGGTGTTTGGAGCCGTAAATCCCAGAGCCGAAGCCAATGAGATCATACTGCTGAAGTGCTTCAGGGTGTATCTCCGTGGGTGTTTTCACCTCGCAATCAAGGACTTTTGCAATCACATTCGCGATTTTCTCTGTATTTTTATGATGATAGGAAAACAAAATCACGAGAGATTTTATAGGCATCTAAATACTCTATGGTGTTTTTTTCATCTCATGACGTAACCACAAGGAACCACCGATAACAATAGGAATCCCGAAGATGATGACCATCCAGATGATTACCCAAAGATACGAATAAACCAGATAATCAAATGTCCATGTTGCAAACGGAACATTCCAGTTGCCATCAAGATACACCTTGATGATAAACCCAATATTGACCAAGAAGGTGATTGCTCCTCCGCCATCCCTGCTTCGTGACCGTTTGCCGAAAAGATGCCCACGCCTATATTCATTTCGTTCCTCATCAGGTAGTTTTTTCCACCAGAGGATATAGATAGCTGCAACAGCAATAATGACTGGGATGCCGATGAACAGGACTTCCCAAAAAAGTAAATGTAGTAAAAAGGTCACAAGATACCCCATGGTCCATAAATTTAAAGTAGTAGGTACAAGACTAGTCGCTTGAGCATCTCCAACGAACCATAAAAAAACAAGAATCGCGCTAATCACTGCTACAATGGCTACTGCGATAAACAACGCGAGCATTTTCCACTGTTTTTTTATGAATTTTTTCCAGATCTTTTCACTCTGTTCTGACTCAAGTTCTGTCATAATAACTTCGCTTCACCGTTGGAATCAATAATGATGATGGCACCTTGTATTTATCGTTGATATTTAATTATTTGTATTACATGGAAAAATATTAGGGTTAATTTTTTTTATTCAACAATTATAAACACATTTCCCTTTTTTAATTCTTGAATCATGTATCGGAACGTTTATTATAAGGGACTATATCCTGCTTTCAAAAAATTGGTTGAAAAATAAGGTGAATAAGAATGGATATACAAACATATAGACTCTTAGGTATTATTGGCGCTCTTCTGATGGTGCTAGTTTTCTTACCATCCGTCGGAGGACTGTTCATGTTAATCGGAATAATTTTTGTACTTGTTGCTTTAAAAGGATATGGTGATGCATATAAAGATGGGAGTATTATTCACAATGCAGTATATACTCTTGTTTTTGAAATTATTGGTGCTGTCGTCTGTGTAGGCGTTATTATTTATGGAGCCATGGGTTTTCTTGCCTCATTGGGAATCAACAACCTCGCTGATCTCCGTTCCTGGCAGGCCATCGACTGGCAGAATGCGATTAATGTTAGTAACATCCTTCCATTCATTGGAGCAATTATCCTTGGACTTGTTATCCTCTTTGCATTCACGGTACTTGCATCCCTCTATTTCAAGAAAGCAATGAATGCCCTCTCTACAAAAACCGGGGTAAAACTCTTCCATACCACTGGAACGATGTTTTTTGTTGGAGCATTGCTCACGATCATCCTCATTGGTTTTATTATCATATGGGTAGCGTTTATCCTGCTATTGATATCTTTCTATGAATGCAAACCTCAAGAACAAATGCAACAACCCAAACAACAAGTTCCACCCTCATAACCTATAGAAACAAATCTAAAATAACTATTTTATCCCCTGATTTCAGGAAGGGATTTATACCCGTGAGTGCTCAATCCCGACAGGAGCACTTTTTTCATTTTTTTCTCCTGTTGGAAACACACAAAAAATTCGTAAAAATCGCTTTTTCTTCTGTCGCTGATAAAAAGGAGCATTATACCCGAAAAATTATTATTACTAATGATTGACAATATGGATATGTAAGGGCACAATAATAAACAAAAATAACAGTAATTGTGTTCATCTGTGCCCATACATATATATAACTTCATAAGTTGTATGGGCACTTTTATAAACAAAAATAGATAACTTTATATGTTATTGTGCCCATACAATATATTATGGTTTATTTGGAGAGAATTGAACGAAAGGGCAAAACATATTATTACATCACAAAGAATTTTAGAGTGAGTAGTAAAAAATGGAAGAAAATAAGAAGATATATTGGTAGCAAGCCACCATCCAAAAAACAAACAACAAAAGCAATTGCCGAGATTGAAGCAAATGCAGTAAAAAAAGGGATCATGAAACCTGTTTCTCAACATAAGTATTTGAATGACGCAGAAGCAGAGAAGCTACAGGATTTGAAAGAAGTTTACAACAAATGGTATGGTAAGTTAAACGCAGATGAGATAAAAAAATACGAAGAAGACTTCATTGTACGATTCACATACAACACAAATGCTATTG
>CAZGIV010000225.1:0-2793 GCA_964526175.1 uncultured Thermoplasmatales archaeon
GAGGAATACCGAGTGTCTTCCTGGGGTTCTGATCCCTATCGGAGAGACATCTATGTCGAAATGGACACCATGGCAAAGGGACCTCTTGGGCAGAATAGCTCGATTTCACCTCATTCAAAGGAACTACTGAAAACAGCCTTTGATCGACGAAATATTGTATGTCATCTCGATGACGGTTGCATGGGCGGCGGTGGAGAAATCATACCCTTTGATCGACACACCTATCGTAGTGAACTTAAGACGTTCTATAACACTTATTTTCTTCATAATGATCCGGAAAACTGGCGGAGAGGCGTGTTTCGCTATGCAATGATCATCTATGATTTTGCAGCAGCAAGTGGCATGGCGTATGTAGGAGCACATCCATGGCTCTACTGGCATGCACAAGGCAGCAACACCTTTGTCATTAATGCACAAACCATGCATAAGATGTCAATAAAATTATTCAAACAAATAGATTTTGTGTTTGCCAGTGCAATGATGCATGAACTCGGGCATATATTCGGTATTGATTTTATGTTCCCGATGGGATGTGACATGAAGCGAACCATTCACCCACGAAATCTTGCGTTTTGGCTTTTTGGTAATTATAAAAGCTGTATGAACTATCGATACGTGTATTCAATTCTTGATTATTCAGATGGATCCCATGGGTTGTTTGATTATGATGACTGGTCAAACCTTGATTTTTCTTTTTTTGAGAAAAAGATGGTTAATTCATGGTAAACCAGAAAAACGGTGATGATTTCAATACTCAGTTGTGAGATATTTTACCACGTTGAGAATAATTTCACCGGTGACGTTTACATCCTCTGGGTCAAAATATTTTAATACATCCCCTTCAGAATGGTTTACCCCATCTCTATGATGTAATCCCCATCCACTATCCTTCAGGAAACATAACATCTCACAGGTAGGATGGCTTTTTTCAAATGGTAATGGATTACTGACGATACCTTTTTTCAACCAGACATATTTGAGATCACTTGAACTATTGACACGTTCGTCGTACTCTGTGTTTTGGATAAGCAGGGAGATTTTCGCTAACAGACCGATGTTGTTTCCCATGATATTCAACGTTAATGTTGGGTCATCTTGTTTGAATCCCAGCTGGTTTACATCGATCATGTAGATTATGTTTTCATCAGTGTGTGTTGATGCGTAATGTTTTGCTCCTGCGCAAAACCCATGTTCTTCCCCGGAGAACCCAATGAATTTCATTGTATACTTTGGTATGATATTCTGTTCCTTGAAATATTTCGCAATCGCGAGAACCAACGCCATTCCAATCGCGGCATCAGCAGTACCTTGGCACCACCAGGAATCATAAAGACAATCCACGATCACTGTTTTCGTTGGGTCTGTGCCGTTGATCTGCCCGATCACATTATGACTGATAATTGAAGTATTCAAATACTGTGTTAACGTAAAATCAACTCTTGTGTTCTGAATATCCTGTAGGATGGTTTCACCGTCGCTTTTATTGATATAAATAAACGGGATATGATTTTGATTTTTTAGCAGATTCATGTCATGAGTATCTTCATTGAAATCATACAAAATTATCCCCTTGCAAAAGTCAAGGGAGTTATCCCATGATAGCGAATAGAATACTGGGATCCCTCCTTGTAATTGACGAATGACGTAATAGTTAAAATAAAAATTATCAAGAAATGGGATCGTACTGAATGGATTATATGGGTAAAACGCTCTATCTTGAAGTATTAAAACAAATGGTTCAAGTCTGCCTACTATTTTTTGTTTCAGTATATACAATGATGGGGAGAGGGGCGGACGTATGACCGTGAGATTCTCATAGTGATAGGTATGATTTAGATCATGATTGTTTTCAGAGGTTTTAAACCATACCGGGGCGATATATGAATCAATTTTTTTCTTATTTATTTTAACAGAGTAATCAAGTATTTCTAACTCATGAGTCAGATCAGGATATTCTATAGTGTTTGTAATTTGTTCTTTGTAGGTGTATAAACCCAAAGCGGTCATGTTTTCATAGATAATCTCTGCTGCTTTCTGTTCCCCTTTTGTTCCGTATGCTCTTCCTTTTGCGATTTCACCATTTGATTCATTGTACGCAGTGAAAATGATATTGCTGAGATTCTCAGTAAGATTATGGATATACTGTAAGTCTAATTGTTCAAATGAATAGTCATAGGTTTTCTGTTGATTTGATTTTTCTTTATCAGCTAAAATGTTGGGGGTACTATTTCCAAAAAATAAAACTATGATGGTAGTGATAACCAACAATTTTGTTTTTACTTTTTTATTTTGCATTTTATCTTTTACGTCTATTAATTATTTTTTTTAAATTTTCATTTATCAACTTCAAATTACTTATTTTAAGCAACGATACGTATAATAATTTCATTGGTTTTTATTCAGTAATTCAATTCTATTATCCAGATGTAATGATATTCTGCTGTTGATTGATATCTCCCCGTGTTCTTCCACTAAATAATGGAGATTCAGACATAGCAGATGACTTTACAGATTGATATCCAACCACATTCGTCGACGAACTAAGAACTAGATGAACCACAGTAATCTCCTATAAATAGGTTATTTCCTCACTGATTAAATCCAAGCAAATATCGGAGTATCGGGAATGCGTTTGGGAACCGCTCAACCAACCATGTGATGAACGGGTAATGCGGTGGCTCATACGACAACGGCATGGTGACCTCCAAGGCCGTCCAGTTGCTCTCCAGACCAAGTATATCCCGTGCTTTCGATTTAATTGTATATGTTCCATCGTTTTCCCAGGTATGAGGC
>CAZGIV010000226.1:0-2778 GCA_964526175.1 uncultured Thermoplasmatales archaeon
TGACGACCAGTCAAACATACAGATTTACGACATCCTCATCACCATACATTTCAGATATTTATGCAACACCAGCAACGATCCCACCAGGGAATGCAGTGAATCTCTCCTGTAACGTGAAAGACGATACCTCCGTTACTGCCGTAAAGATAAATATCGTATCACCAAATGGACAAACATCAAACATTACTGCTTTCGGTGGGGACCCTTACTGGACCGTACTCACCTATGATGATTTCGAATCAGGATGGGGTAGTTACACAGACGGAGGGAGTTCCTGTTCATTGTACTCCAGTGGTGCGCCCTATGCACATCAAGGAATAAGAGCCGGTAAAATACAGGATTATCTTGGTCTTGATTCATCATTCTACCTTACCCAACCAATCGATGTGCACACCCTAGGGTATACTAGCATTAGAGTGGATTTCTGGTTTAAAGCACATAACATGACGAATTTAACGAATTTCTGGGTGAAATACTATGATGGGAAGCATTGGCGTATCATCGATAATTACATCAAACCCGGAACACAAGGATACAGACCGACCGATAAATCCTTTGAAAACGATAACTTCTACCATGCGATCACCTGGATTAATGAATCAGACTACACCTTCCCAACAAACATGAAAATACGCTTTGAGTGCGATGCTCCCGGTAACAGCAAATGCGTGTATATTGACCAAGTGTATATCAATGCGACCACGGCACAGGGCCCTCATTATTATTACACGAATACCTATTCACAACTTGGAACCTATTATTACTACATATGGGCGAGAGACTCACAAGGGAATGGAATGAAAGCAGCAACCAATACATTCGCTGTAATCGATTAATATTTAACAGAGCATTCGATAAAAATTAAAAAAAAGTCTTTATTCTTTTCATTTTTTAACATCTTCTAAGCGAGAAATCCCCAAACTTTAGTTTGGTGGATGAATCGCGTCATTTTATTTTCTAGAATGAGATTTACTCTTGGGCAGGCGCGCCCGCCTTGCGGCGGGTGTCATGAGAACCTGTCCAGGAGCAAATAAATTATGGATCTAGTTAGCGGGAGCCATAGCATTGGGCAGAATCTTTACCACCCTGAGTTTCGCACTTAAATAAAAGTTAAGTGCCTTCAGCAGTTTGTATTTTATTGGCGACAAAATGCAAACAACACTGAAGACACCAGACCATATAAAGCCGAACCAAAATAAGACCTTTCCGATAGGAACCATACAGACCGTCCAACACATTTTCAATGAACTTCACCTTCCACCACTCCTAGACCGCCTCAAACACTGCGGTCATCAACTCACCGGACTGGTGACTGGACTTGTCTCCTACAAAATGACCGAAGACCTCTCGGTCAGCAGATGTCATCACTGGATGACCACCAACCCTATACTTCTGGAACACCTCCATCTTTCCTTCTTCGGAGATGATGCCCTCTACCGCTGTCTTGAAAAAATAGGGGAAAACCGACAGTTCATCCTCCGACATATCCTGCAAATCCTCAAAGAACATCATGATGTCGGACTTGACATGGTGTTCATGGACTGGACCAGTTCCCACTTTGAAGCCAAACCTACAGATCTCATCAAATACGGGTACAGCCGAGACCATCGCCCAGACCGGCCACAAGTCACTATCGGTCTGGCACAGGACCACCACTCACAAATCCCTGTTGGACTGAGCATACAACCAGGGAACATCAATGATCAACAGCACTTCAAAATCACTTACAATCAGATCAAACCAGGACTGCGAACAGGTAGCGTCCTGGTGTTCGATGCCGGTGCCACCGGCAACCCGAACCTCGACCTTCTCGTAGCAGACAAGATGAAATATCTCTCTCGCATGAAACTCAACAACAGTGACATCACACAACACCTGGATACGTTCAGCAAAGAGGAATGGACACCGATCATCACCGGGAACCCTGATGAACAAGTGTACGGGAAACAACTGGTGTTTCCCAGCAGAACCAAATACCTGTATTTCTCCCAAAAATTGTATGATGACACGCTGTTGAACCGACGGAAACACCTAGAACAGGAGTATGACGAGGCATTCAGCCTGTGGAAAACCATACAAGAGCAGAAACGACCGCGTCAGAAATACCGCAACAGCAACCACTTCCTCCAAACACACCTCTCCTACAGCTTCCCCCTTACGGGTCTTTCCCGTGAGCAGGCGATAGAGCGTGCGTTGCAGTTGTCTATCACCGGTAAAGAAGGATTTTTTGCACTCGTCTCAAACAAAGATTTCTCACTTCACGAAGCCCTCCAGTACTATCGTGAAAAAGATGGTGTGGAGAAGCTGTTCAACAGCATGAAAAACGAACTCCATATTCGTCCGACACGCTGCTGGGCACAGGAGGCGATCAACGGATCTATTCTTATCGCGTTCCTTGCTCAGTTGGTCATCAGCATGCTGCGGTACAAACATGACGAGTTGCGTCATGTTTCCACAAAATTCATCCTACAAAGTTTGAATAATTTCGCACTTACCATCATCATTGGAAAAAACGGCGTGAAAAACCGTGTTTTTTCCAATTTCGACTCAATCAATACCACGATTTTCTGTGGAAACACACCAGGTTCATAGGTTTTTCAGCCTGTTTTGCTGGCTGAAAACCCTAAAAAATTGTCATGTGCGAAATGTGTTCTAATCAATAAAAGAGATTTCAACTGCGAAAGTCAGGTTGGGAAAACCATCTTCAGGGATATCTACAAGCCTGTGAAGGGTGTTCACTGCGAGGCGCGGGTTCAAAATGAAAAATAAACAAACACA
>CAZGIV010000227.1:0-2717 GCA_964526175.1 uncultured Thermoplasmatales archaeon
TTTGTATAATATTTAAACCTTTGCGAGCAAAACAAAAGAAAAAGAAAAAAAAAGAGAAGAGTAGGTTACGTTACTCCAATTACAAAGAACAGGATAACTGTTGCTGTCGCAGTGACCTGTGCAGCACCTACATTCGTATTGATACCGGTTTTCCCAAGGCCAATGACAAAATCCTTCACAGTGACTGATTCACCAGGTGCAAGGGATGCGATGGTCCCTGATTTGGTTTTACCAACAAATATCAGTGCCCCATCCAGGCTGATTGTCCAGTCGAGATTGGTCAGATTAGTTGTTCCTGTGTTTTTAATAATAGCAGAGACGCCCACCCCACCTTTTATTGTGATAGTGACAGATGGAATTTCTTGCTGAATAGTAAAAGTGCTACTTTTCTCCGTCTCAGTATTACCAAAAGTATCAACCGAGTAGAAGCGTACCGTATGGTTCCCATTCGTAGAGACAACAAATGGCGTAGTGTATGTGATCCATCCCCCATTGTCAAGTTTGTATTTCGTGTAGTCAACACCAGAGTCATCTGTCGCTGTCAAGGTTACCGTAACGGAACTGACATAGACACCGCCTTCCATTTCACCGGTTAAGGTACACGTCGTCACTGGTGGAGTAGTATCCTCACCCAGAGAGACAACTATCTTCTCAAGGGTGCTGAAATCACACCATCCTCGTACGCTGTTGTGTCCTTTCACTTGATAATAATAGGTACCATTGTTCTGCCCAGTGACATCATAGAATTGAGTCGTGATGGAACTTGATAGTGTCGTAACCGTATCGAAATCTGCGATGGGGCTAATATCATCAACATAGAATCCTTCCTGTAATGTATTTTGATCCGTGGTATATCTGAATCGAATAAAGACGGATTCATCGGAATAATTACTTAGATCGTACTCCTTGTAGATCCAGTTGCTGGAGGATCCGGTGAAGATATCTAAGATGTCATAGGAACGCCCATCTCTACTGACTTCGACAAAGGCGTCATCGTAATTGTTCTCAGTCGCATACCAGCACCAGAATGAAAGCTTCATCCCCGCGATGATAGGAATCGGATAGACTGTTGTCATGGAGGAGACATCTGCATTCAGATATCGAGATTTAAAGCTAGAGCTTCCTGAGTGGTATCTGGATGTTGAAAGGGCAAAACCATTAAGAGTCCATAGTCCAGACCCAGACTCCGCGTCATCAGATTTAATTGAAAGACCGCTAAGTTCATCGAGCTGGAAATAATCAGGGTCTGCTATAGGATTCTGTTCCTGCCATGAGACCTGGTAATTCCCGTCGGAGTCATTGGATAGATCATCAATTATCGGTGGCATTACCCGAGGAACAACCGTATCTCGTATGTTCTGAGCCTCTTGAAGGAGATATAATGCTCCATCACAGTTCTCTTTACAAACCTGATCAAGAACGCTTGCAGAGGGATGGAATTGCGAACATGCTTCAATTGTATAGGCGAAGGTTGTTCTGCCTAACACATAATGGCTATATCCGTACTCCCAATCGACATTATCAGCCGTAGTAGGATAAAGACCATACGCTTGTTGAGGTGTATAGGTACCCGATCCACTTTGTCGTGTAATCCTCTGAGCGATTTGTGTCCCCACTGCACTCATATACGTGTCGTCGGGAGTATGAGACGAGGTGTATCCCCATGCCCAATAGAGTTCCTCTGCGTAGGTATGCCATGAAATTGAGGCACAGATATCATTTCCCGCGAAAAAAGTACTGATTGCTTGTGTTTCGAGTTCTGAGGTTGGTCCAGGACCGCAATAGACCTCGTCTCCTGGATCATGAGTCACTGAACCTGAACCAATAGATCCCCACTCGCCCCATATATCCCCATTTGTGGAACCATTGTAGTTTCGATTCAAATCAACACCATAGGTCCCATACTGAGAGAAGTACTGTCGGTTTTTCCGCCAATCGTTGCCAAGATCATGACAGTAATAATATCCATCAGGGTTAACACAAGGGACGATCCATGTTCTTCGGTTGTTTACCAGATCAGTAATCGTAGCATTGGAACCGTATGCTGACGTAAGATTACTTGCAATATGAAGACAGATCTCGACAGATGGCCATTCACGTGCATGATGAAGCCCCATAAAAAACACACCAGGGTCTCCTTCATCAACTCCAGGGTTATCAGAAATTTCCAAGCACCAGATGGTTCGTCCCTCATAGGTGGTCCCTATGCTATACAGACTTGTGATACTTGGGTAATTGGTTGCGATGTCCTGTAATATACCTTCAATCTGAGCAAATGTATGATACGACCCCATCATTTCCCTATCATACGCATCCATATCTGCGATGAGAACGGTATATGGTAGTTGAAGTGCGGTTAGCTCCGGTAATCTATATCGAGGGATAATGATATCGACCCATTCACCCTGGCTTGCGGCAGCGATCTCGACGTCTTGAGGCAATCCAACAAACCCTTGTGTGATGTCAACCCGAACAAGGTCTGTGATGAAAAAAGAGGAATCATCAACAACCAATCCTGATACGGACAGGGATGAAAAAAGAAGAAGAGCGAACATCCCAAAACAAACTATTTTCTGTATGGTCATTTTGTGTCCCTTCTCTTTAGGAATATCCTCCAATTTGCAGACTGGGGTCGCCGAGAAGAACGAACTCTTGTACAGTTTTACAGTCCAGTTTATCCTGCATTGGTGGAAACGCGTTCAGATAATCGATAAGGG
>CAZGIV010000228.1:0-2707 GCA_964526175.1 uncultured Thermoplasmatales archaeon
GGCATCCCTAACTTGACGAATAATTCGATGACTTTATCATCGTCCTTATCCAATGCATATACATTTTTTTGTTTCATTATATGACTCCCTTACCGTGATTAAATATCATCTGCTCGTTTATAAAATCACCACCCGTCTTTCTTTTTTGTATTGCGGAGTAATGACAAAGATGTTGACAAGCACTACCTCTTCCTCGCATTCCTTTGTTCTTTCGTTTGAATTTTTTCTCTTTATTATTTTTTCTTTTTTGTCAAGGTGATCTCAATGGAAGATACATTAGATGTTCTGCCTTCTTCATTCGTAACACTTTCTGTACTAATCTTAATTTCCTTTATTGTTGCATCAGTAATGAATCGGTTCCTTACGATTTCTGCGGTATCGACTGCAGTACTTATCGATCTGCCTCTCGCTTTAATAATAACCTCTTCAGATCCACTTCCTTGAAATTGTGTTACGACGGCAAGTACATAGCTCATCGGAGGTTTGTGCCCTACATAGATGACGTTTTCATCGTTTCTTTCTTTTTTTGTTGTCTTTGCTTCTTTTGTTTCTTCAGCCATACTTTTTTCCTCGCTTGGGTTATACAAATTCAAAACAATAACGTCTACTGGTTTAATAACCTATGAGGTGAACAACTATCTGCCTACATTTACCGATGATACTCCTTCAGAGACACACCACACGTAAAGGCGTATCTCTGTCCAAAGGAGGATGATCCAGGCTCGTATTCGTTAAAATATTTGTTGATTTCAATTCTGTTCGGGAAATTTTTTTAATTTGGATGCCGCAAACAATTCTATACTATACTTGTTTAATGCTCTATATAGATACCAAAACATTGAAGATTGTTTAAGAACCATCTATCGATTATTAATCTTAAATATATATATCATACTAACAAAGGATAATTCTATCGTGTATTAATGGAGAGAAAAATATGAAGATGCAAAATGAAAGTGTGACTGAAGATCTCCTGATTTTTGACGCTCATTGTGATACCGTGAATGCACTCCTAGATCCATCATCCAATTTTATAAAAATAAAACAAAGTCATGTAGATATGGGAAAAATCAGGAAAGGTGGATTAAAAGCACAGATATTTGCTCTTTATGTAAATCCAGTGTATTCACCACATAGGTCCATTAAAAAAGCATTATTATTGTACCATATTCTCGAGAAAAAAGTGTTTTTTCCAGGATATGGGACGAAAGTCACCTCGTCGACTGAAATGAAATCCGCTCTACGAAACAACACACTTGCATGCTGGCTGTCACTGGAGGGTGGACATATCATTGAAAATTCGATCGAGATTCTTGAGTTTTTTTATTCGCTTGGGATTCGTAGTATGACTCTGACTCATACGAAAAATACTGACTGGGCTGATTCTTCCGGGGAACCCCCCCGATGGGATGGACTGAATTCTCTTGGAAGAAAGATTGTTGCTCGAATGGAAGAACTTGGAATGGTAATCGACGTCTCTCATGCATCAGATAAAACCGTCGAAGATGTCTTCGATGTGACTTCCACCCCGTTGATGGCATCTCATTCGAATGCACGGGCGTTATGTGATATCCCTCGTAATTTACCTGATGATCTTATAAAAGAAATCGCAGGAAGCAAGGGGTTTATCGGTGTGAATTTTTTTCCAGTTTTTTTAAATAAAGACATTTTTGATCAAGTGAGTAAAAATGTAGAAAAATATACAAATGAACATCAGCAAATAATTCAAGGTTCAAAAGAGAACCCGGATTTAGTTAACAAAGCAGAATGGAAACTCTTTAGGAAATATGTTAAAGGAACCGATAGTGTTGATGTAAACGCCATAATCGATCATATTGTCCATATCGTAGATATTGGGGGTATAGATTGCGTGGGTCTTGGAAGTGATTTTGATGGCATTAACTCCACCCCCTCTGATTTAACCGATGTGTCTTGTTACCCTGTGTTGGTAGAAGGATTGGCATTGAGAGGTTTTAAAAGCAAGGAGATCCGTCAGATCATGGGTTTGAATCTCTTTCATTTTTTAAAACAATTTGACCATTGATACAAAAGAGTGATGGATGATAAATTCTTCTCCCAAGATTTAAGTGCCAATTTATACGTAAAAATTATTTTTTTTTGAACAAAAAATGTTAATGATTAGCGTTGGGAGGGAGATTCGGACTCGTATTTGTTAATAAATTTGTTAACACCATATCTGTTGCTGGATTTTTTCGATCAATTAAGATTGAAAGTGCAGAGGACGAGATATTGACTCGGTTTTACTGGTAAAAAAATACTTTTTTATCTACTTTTTATTGATTTAAGAAAAAATAAAAAAGATATTGGTGATTAATAGTTATTCCATAGAGGAATTTAAAAATGTCGCAATTTGCAAAACCAACAGGTTTTTTTGGAAAGATACTGGCAAAAGGTATGGCTCGTGGTCACAAAGAATTCTATAAAAATGCCTTAAAGGCAATTAATCCAAAAAAGGATGATGAATACCTTGAAATTGGATTTGGTTCAGGGATTTTTATAAAAAAATATATGTCTCATGTTTCAAAAATAGCTGGTATAGATTACTCAGAGGATATGGTTAAATTAGCATCTGATATTAATAGAAAGCTTGTTGAATCAGGAAAAGCTGAATTTAAGCAAGGTTATGCATCGTCATTACCATGGGCTGATAATGAATTTACCGTTGTTGCAGCAATTGAGGTATTTT
>CAZGIV010000229.1:0-2701 GCA_964526175.1 uncultured Thermoplasmatales archaeon
TAAAAAAATTTATATACTATCTCTCCTTATCAATTTCAGAATGGGGGAGGCAAAATTTTTTTTAATCTCTCCTCACCACCTTCAAACTTCCCCATTCTCTCCTTATGCTCTAGGAGAATAAAAGTCTCTCTACTTTTTTAGCCACAGTCTTCCGATATTTTTCATCAGTAATAAGCATCAATGCCCAATCAGGGGCAATGCGCGAACGAATCGCTTTCGCAATTGGAGTAAAATCATCCAAACTCTTTATTTTATTACGATCCATAACCTGAATATCTGTGTTATTAATCCGTGGCTCAGCTCGTAACAACTCTGGTTGTGGAAGATCAATAATAATATGACCTTTCGGGATACCAAACACATCCTCCAACTCATGTTCTTTCTGTCGCCGGTTTGATACATCTCCAAGGAGCTTGATGACCTTCAGTCCGTCTCTATTTAAATCTAGCAATGAAACCGCATACGCCTGCTTAAAGAGATCACGATATTTTAGACGCGTGATGATCTCCTGTTGAAATCGACCCATTGTTTTCAGAGAAACCATAATCTCAGCATCAGTCATCCGGAAAAATTCGAACGGCTCTGCATCAGGCATTTCTTCAAGTGCCTTTGACAACATTAGTTCCGGGATTCGAACGGTTTTATGGAAATACACCGATGAATACATTAACGCACGTGCCATAAGAATGTTCTCTACAACACTGACCCCTTTGCGCATCATCGTCAAATTCCCCTTATAGATCATCATAGTTCTTAAAAGACGTTGGAGATCGATCATCCCATACGCGACCCCCGTATAATAAGCATCACGCATAAGGTAATCTAATTGATCGACATCAATGGTACTGTTTAAAAGCTGACTTAGGTAAGATTTTTTCGATAGTTTTCCTCGGATAATATCTACAATTTCCTTTTTATTCACCTGGTGTTTATCAAGGATTTCATACACTGATGGTGCGGAAATAAACTGCTTTTCGTTTCCATCAAGAACATTATATTCTCCTAGAATTAGCTTCTCTGTAAGATCAACGTGATCAACACCAAAACGTTGAATCAGAATCGATTCTAAGGTATGCGAAAACGGACCATGACCAATATCATGCAACTGTGCAGCACAGGTCAATAATTTTTTTTCCCGTTCTTTTAAAGCAAGGATATCCGCAATCTGAGACGCAATCATAGAACATCCCAGAGAATGCTCAAATCGTGTATGGTGCGCACCAGGAAAAACAAGATGAGCGAACCCGAGTTGTTTAATGTTATGGAGGCGTTGCACCTCAGGAGTTTCAAGGAGATCAACTAGACAACCGGTGATTTTAATATCACCATGAATCGGATCCCTGACGATCTTATGATTTTCAACCATATATTTTCTAGTGCAGAAAAAGAAAAAGAGTTGAAATAGTTTTGTTACCCAGAAACACCGTGCAGGATAAACTATAAAACGAACCCAATCATTTGGAATTTTACTACATAAAGGGAAATAAACATTTATTCGTGAGGTGTCCTTATTACAAAACCTATCTTATTCTCCTTAGAACAATGCATCAAATGCCAGGAAACAAAAGAATTACTCACAGGTAGAGATGATGTCGATATCGTTACCTTTCCTCATGACATGAATCAATGGCGTGAGGAGGATTTTATACTAGCGAAATCCTATAACGTCTTTGAAGACCTTCAGAAAACCGCCCCTGTTCTCTGGCTCGACGGAGAAAAAAAAATCGGATATCTGAGAATACGAAAGTGGCTGCAAGACACACCAAAATAAAAAGCCTTTTCTACTTCTTTCATCAAAATATTAATTAGGGGGATGCTGCTATTCGAAAACAAATGGATGATCTTGAGACAATCAAAAAGAAAAAACTTGAGGAACTAAAAAAACAATATATGAACGGAGGTAAAAACATGGAAAAAAAATGGCCAGATACCCCAATTCACCTTATTGATGCCGATATAGATGAAACGATAAAGAAATTTCCGATAATCGTAATTGATTGTTGGGCACCCTGGTGCGGCCCGTGCCGTATGATTGGACCGATTATAGAAGAACTTGCAAAAGAGATGCAAGGAAAAATCGTCTTTGGAAAGTTGAACGTTGATGAAAACCCGCAGACTTCGATGAAACATAAAATTATGAGTATTCCAACGATGCTTGTGTTTAAAAATGGAACATTAATTGATCGGTTCGTTGGTGCAATGCCAAAAGAAATGCTCATTCAGAAATTGAAACCGTACCACTAACGTTCTGTTTGGTAACGATGATTTCAGCAACGAAAAAGCCAATTGTCCTGTTCTTTGTTTTTCTGTTTTTTATGCTATCAATTTTCGCTGGCTGCACAGAAGAAAAAACTGATATTCGTAATGATTTTTCGTTTACAACGCTTAATGGGGAGACGAAACACCTGAATGATTTTTACGGGAAAGTAATTGTTCTTGATTGTATGGCAGTCAACTGCCAACCATGCATGCTTCAAATGTTTGAGTTGAAAAAGATATCAGAAAATTATTCAACAATTGATGTTACTATCCTTTCCATCGACGTTTGGGTATCGACTGGAGAAACCAGCACAATGCTCCAGGGTATGATTGATGCGTTTAAAAACCAGGTTAATATAACGTTAGACTGGACGTTTGGTTTAGATGATTTGCAAGGAACCATCCAAAACACCTACGCCTCAGCGGGAGTACCTACTCTTTA
>CAZGIV010000230.1:0-2700 GCA_964526175.1 uncultured Thermoplasmatales archaeon
GTAACAAGAATCACAGCCCAGTGGATGTAAATAGCGACAAAATAAAAAGCAACTGACAAGATCAAAACCGCCTTGATAACTATCTTAACGCGTGTACCAAGCCAACAGGCGGTCGTTCTTGTTCCAATTTTCCTGTCAATCTCCTGATCAGCAATTTCAGCTGTGAGACAACTTGCAAATGTTGGAAGAAATGTAGCTAGGCTAAATGCAATCGTAGCTGTCAGATCACCATTGAACAAAAAGAAGCAACTCAGTACAGGCAAAATTGAGAACCCATAGGTATTGGATAAAGTGCCGATGAGTGGTCTGTTTTTAAGTCTAATTGGCTTGGTGTACACAATTCCAAGAGCATATGTAAAAGCGCATAAGACAGCAAATTCTAGGTTTCCAATGAGAAACAATACGCAGGCAAGGGTGATGCTTGTTAGTACAAAATTCCATTTCAATTGATTCAAAGTAAACTCTTTTAGTAAATAGTTCGCCTTTACGATTCCACTGGATGTAGCTAGTTTATCCTCTTCAATGTCAAAGAGATTATTGTAACCGTTGACGGCCACTGAAAGAAGATAGAGAGCAAGAGCGCCAAGGAGATATTTCCAGTAGAAGAAATTTAACCCAGTAAAATATAATCCGACGACAGAATAAATAACAAGCAAAGGGAGGGCTGCGACACTCCTCTGAATCCTTAGAAATTTTGCAAAAGGGCTCTTGCTGCTAGATAATATCTCCATGTTTTTCAACGTTCTATCTCTCTTATCTCCCATTAGGATTCACTCCATAATAATCCCAAAGAATTTATTATTCATACATTATTCTTACTCATGACATGATAATCCGTGTCATATATTAATATTTTGCATGACATTAAAAGAGATATTTGTATATCGATAATAAAAAAGTGTAGAAGCGGGATTTAAACCACCGTACCAAATCAAGATAAGAGAAATATGGAATAAAAACCATGTCAATATCTTTTCTCCAGGGGTCATTAAAACCTTTTTCAGCAAGATATTTTGCTGTTGTTGAACCTGCAGGCCATCCCAACTATTGTTACATCGTAATCTATTTTCATCCATCTTTTTTAAATTTATTTACATCCTAGGTTTAAACAATTCTTCTCCAAGAAGTGGTGTAAATATTATATACCAGACTATTGGAAAAATAATTAATAACACTGAGGTAAGAGTACCAATTATTGGAATTAACATTATCGGCACAAGAGAATATCGTAAAAATGATTGAATGCCAATTATTTTTCTTATTTTACTTCTATCAAAAATTTTCATAGTTAAAAATTTGACACTTAAGGCTAATAAAATAAAAGTGAGAACTGCTAATAAAATAATTTGCCATGGGAAGTAGTTATATCCAAAAAACACAAAGGGTGTGAATAATAAAACAGCTGAAAACAGTCTTATACCAAATCCAAATGCCTTAAAATTATTTGGAATGAAAAGATTATTTCCTTCTACTTTTACTCCTGAAGAAAGCGCTATATTTGTAACACCCATTTTATAATCATGGTCAGCATCTTTTATTCCACCCTCAACAGCATTCATATGTATTGCTTGATTAAATGTTAGAATAAATATTATCCATGTTATTATTGTTGGTTGACCAAATGAAAGAGCACCAAATAAGAAAACAAAAGACATTGATAATGAAACAAGAAAATCAGAGCCGACGATTTTTTTACCATATAAATCATAAACACTACCAAGAATTCCTGCAAGGATAATGCAGATAATTGCAATTAATTTATAAGTATCGATTGGTTTTTCAAAATACAGTATTGAAATAAGAAAGAATGTCAATAAAATGAGAAGAATTGCTATCATTAATGCTGATCTTTTTGAAACATCTCCGCTGACAAGTGGCTTTTTTTTCAAATCATCAACAAGATTATCAAGTTCAACATCGGCATAGTCATTTAGTAAAAAACCAAAAACAGCTGATAAAGAGCCAATTAAAAAAACAATACATAGATCAAATAAATTGTATACACCGACAGTTAATGCACCAATTAATGTAGTGGTTCCAAGTGCACCGATACCAGGGAGCCGAAGGAGTTTCGCGTACGCAGCAATCTTCTTCATAGAGATGTGTTAAAGTCTGATTCTTTTTGAGCTTTTCCCATATATATGTCTTTGTATTACTAAAATACTTCGAGAAGGATAAAAATTTTATAAATAATACCGTACCACCAGATAAAAAATTAAAAAAAGAGGATTATATCAAAGAAAGTATTCCCGAGTGTGTTTGGTTAATACGTAGTGGGGAGTCTGTTTCAGATTATGTATTGAAAAAAACAATCTTAAAGCGATTACCGTCATTTTGAAAGTGATTGGGAAAAATTATCGGTGACCATGTCATGCTCGTACAACCTACTAATGCAATGGTTCCGGGAGAGGTTGTTTAAGCGATACTCGAAAGCATTAACAAAACCATTATTATTTAGATGTAAATCGTGTCAATGCTTGTCCGTTGATTATATATAAAAATTTCTGTCTCTTTGGTTTAATATTGTTTTAATCAATTTTTACCGAGATAAGTTGAACCTCAGGTTCGCGTTCGGCGGACGGCGCTCCGATCCCTTTTTTCCCCTGTAGAATACGATTTTTGTGAAATCGGATTCGAACCTGAAGTCAAACTTTACCAGTCATTTACAATATTTAGATCGATCTTATCTTGTTCACTCTT
>CAZGIV010000231.1:0-2692 GCA_964526175.1 uncultured Thermoplasmatales archaeon
CACCAATTTACCGGTAAAAATAGGTTTTCGTTTGGTTTTTCCCAAACATTTTCTGACCATTTATATATCGAAAACGACCATAACCGGTTTTGATGACTTATGAAAACCAAAACAAGTTTGATAATAATTGGGCTAGTAGCTATCGCCGCGATAGCGGCAGGGACCGTACTAGGTGTCAATCTCATGTCAGAAAAACCTATAGAAAAACAGACACCATCGACTATCTATTGTACTGTTGAAGACAATAATTCAACGATATCAATAAAGAAAGGAGACCAAATGAATCTCACGTTGCAAGATTACGGCGATGGCGGGTACACCTGGACCATAGTTACCCTCGATGAACAACTCCTCAAAAAAGAATCTGAACAGCTCAACTGGGGCAGCACAGGATTGCTTGGTGACTTCGGCAAAGACACCTGGATATTCACCGCCTTAAACACCGGGAGCACCACTCTTAAACTAGAGTGCACACGACCATTTAATACAACAGATATCGCTCAAACCTTCGTCGTAAACATCAACATCCAATAATAATTTTCTCTTTTCTCCCTTTTTTTCCTCTTTTTATTCTTTTAAGTATCCGCACAAAACCATGAGTCTTAAAACCGTGTCAATGCTTGACTGATAAACGATACCCTTAGAATGGTGCTTCTCGATGTAAAACCCAGGATTAACAGAAGAAAAACAGGGTTCCGTGGGGTGTTATTGATAAAAAGGAGAGAGGGAGGAAGAGGAGATGAGAGGGAATAAGAAAGGAGATAAGAATGTTATATTAAGTATGAAAATATTCTGTTATCTTGTGCAGAAGCCTAATCTTTTATTTGCGATTGATGTCAGTGGAACTCCCTATAATGAAACAATAGTCGGATGCGCAAGTTTCAATCTAATAGATAGTCCACAAATTCTCTCAGATTTTAATCAAACATTCAGAAAATTCAAAAACAAAAAGGGAAAAGACTTGGATTATAACCAATTAAAACATATACTCAAATATTTAGATAATCAAAGGATAAGGACAAATTCTCTTTGTTTAACATCGAATGATTGGAGGTACGCTTTATCTCTTATACCTGAGCATAAGACATACAAGAAATAGAAAATCTTTGGTATCCTTTATTATCTAGTTTTAGAATGGAATACCAAAACTAGATATCCGTATCTGGTAAATGTATGCGAAGATAGTTTTATGAAAACCGACACTGCCATATCTACCTGTAAAGTTATTGCGAAATTGAGGGGGAAAGAATACCAGTTCAGCAAAGGTACAGGTAAATTTAATGATTATATTCGTATTGCTGACTATGTCGCTGCAGCTGCACGTAAGATTAAAAACAAAGATCTTCAGTCGTTCCATTATTGTTGTCAATTTAAAAAACTGAGAATTCCTCCAGAATATATACGAAAAGTGTTTGATTAAAAAATAAGGAAAATAATTGGGCAATGCCCCTCATCCTACAAGGGTGACCGTTTAACTTCGGGGCAGAGTCTTACTCCTACACGCCCTTACTTCCGATCGCTCCCAAGATAGTCCATTTAGAGGTTGATGGTTCTCTGGTATTTTAATCGAACCTCAAGTAAGTATTTATCTCTAGTTACTATAAATAACTTTCTAAGAAATACCTTATAAACTATTTAAAGTCAATTTAATTTTGATTTTTATTGAGGTCTGACTATTTTTCGTAAGACCACACAAAAACAATGATATCAGGCCGTGTCACTGCTTTCCCTATGAGGATATGTTTTTAAAGAAAAGTTTGAAAAATAAACAAACACATAATTATTTATTATTTAATGTTAGCATATCTATCTATAAATTCTTTCAATTTATCAAACGATTTAAAATAAGCCTTTATTCCAGGTTTATTGAAAGTTTTAGAGCAACTTCTACATCTATATATTGGATACCTAGTTTTCCTCTTATAAATGTTCATACTCCAACATTTTGGACAACAAAAATAAAAATATTTTTGAATTTTTTTAGTTGGATTACTAAACAAAGTTTTTACATAATCTTCTACCATAAATATCAACGATTATATTATGTTTTTTCTCTTAATAAAGAAATCGATTTTTGGAGGTTATCAGTAATTGAAACCTTTTCATGAAAAACCTATTGGTCTGAGGATATATTTTTAAAGAAACGGGGATATAGGTTTCATTGAGAGAATGGATACGAAAAAGAAGGTGAACTGATAGGAACGGATTCTTACTCTGGTTGTAACCCGCCGGAGAAATGGAAAAAGAAGCATCCTCGCTGGGTGATCTGCAATCAATGCAGTAACAGTTTTGTTAATATGACAGCATTGAATAAACATCTTGAGAAAGAAGGCGCAACCTGTAAGCGAAAATAGTCCTCTTTTATTCGCCACAGACCGTGTCAATGCTTCCCCACTAATTATTTTTATTAGTTACTTTAGATGATATTGAACACTTGTTACCCATTTTTTAATAAAGATATGTTTTTAAAGAAGCAAAATTACTCATTAAGAGGATTGAACAGCTTGAGAAAGAGAAATACGAGGGGAAATAAAAAAGAGAAGAAAAAAGGGTTATTCGTCTTCATCCTATTGGTATAGACGATTTCGATAGGTATCAGACACCTCTTCTATTTTTAGAAGGATACCGTCGCTTGAGATTTTCACGACTTCAACCATTTCCTTTCTCCACGTTTCTACAAAAGTCCTGTGTT
>CAZGIV010000232.1:0-2649 GCA_964526175.1 uncultured Thermoplasmatales archaeon
GTTGCATTGGCAATAATCATTCGATCACCAAACAGTTGCGTAATCGTCTTCATATACGGAGTCTCCCCACATCCAGAGCAAGCCCCAGAAAATTCAAAGAGTGGTCGTTGGAATTGCGAGCCTTTCACCGTTAATTTATCAAATCCACCAGATCGAATCGGAATTGTCTCGGTGTACTGTTGATAGGGGATTTGCGTACTCATTTGTGTCACAAGGGGTTTCATAACCAAGGCTTTTTCTTTTGCAGGGCAGATATCAGCACAGTTTCCACACCCCATGCAATCCTCAGTGTACACTTGAATTCTGAATAACAGGCCCTCTGCCTCTTTTCCAACAGCTTTTTTCGTGGTAAAACCGTTCGGTGCGTTCTGTACCTCATCCGTTGTCAACAAGACTGGTCGAATCGCTGCATGAGGACAGACCATCGCACACTGATTACACTGGATGCATTTTTCAATAAGCCATTCAGGGACATTGATAGCAACACCACGTTTCTCATATTTCGTAGTGCCCGACTGGAAAATACCTGCAGGAGTAAACGCACTCACAGGGAGTTTATCCCCCTGTTGAGCAAGCATGGGTCGCATAACCTTTGAAATGAATTCAGGTTCACTTCTCTTTAGTGGTTTTTCAACGGGCAACGACATCCACGAGGAGGGATATTTTATCTCTTCTAACCCTTGTAATGATGCGTCAACTGCTTTCCAGTTCATCTCGATGATTGTCTGCCCTTTCTTCTCGTAGGTTTTCGCTATCGCATCTTTGAGGTAATTAATAGCCTCATCAATAGGGAGAACATTGGAGAGTTTGAAAAACACGGTTTGCATAATCATATTAATACGACCACCGAGACCGATTTTCTCTGCGATTTTCACAGCGTCGATATTGTAGAACTTCAGATGCTTCTCAGCGATAGTCTTTTTCAGTGAATTCGGTAGACATGTCTCCATTTCCTCTAAACACCACGGGGAATTCAGAACGAACGTGCCACCTTCACGAATCCCTTCTAAGATATCATATTTATCAACATACGATGATTGATGACATGCGATGTAATCTGCTTTTTCGATAAGATAGGAAGAATGAATCGGTGATTTCCCAAAGCGAAGATGCGACATGGTGACCCCACCAGATTTCTTCGAATCGTACGCGAAATAACCTTGGACGTACATACTTGTGTTATCTCCGATGATTTTTATCGCATCTTTATTCGCACCAACGGTTCCATCCCCACCGATTCCCCAGAATTTACAGCGAATCAAACCTTCAGGTATAGTATCAATCTGTTCCCCTAACGGAAGAGACATGTTTGTAACATCATCTTCGATACCAACAGTAAAATGATTCTTTGGGGAGGATAACTTCAAATTATCAAACACAGCTTTTGCCATGGTAGGAGTAAAATCCTTTGAGCCCAGACCATACCGACCACCAACAACAGTCAGAGCGATGCCTTGGTCATGAAGAATACTACAGACGTCTAAATACAATGGTTCTCCGAACGCGGTTGCTTCTTTTGTTCGATCAAGTACTGCTATTTTCTTAACTGTTTTTGGTAAAAGGTTGATGAAATGATCAGCAGAAAACGGCCGGTATAACCTTACTTTAATTAATCCAACCTTCTCACCTTTTTTATTGAGATATCTTACAGTTTCTTCAACGATCTCACAACCTGATCCCATCATCACTACCACGCGATCAGCATCAGATGCACCAACATAATCAAACAGATGATAGGTTCGACCCGTCAAATCCGCTACCTTTCGCATTTCTTCTTCAACGATACCGGGGATTTTCTGGTAGAAGATATTAGCTGCTTCAGTCACCTGAAAATAAATATCAGGGTTCTGTGCGGTACCTCGTTGATGGGGATGTTCCGGGTTCAACGCACGTTGTCGGTGTTTTTTTACCGCATCCCAGTTCACGAGGTTCTTAATGTCTTCATAATCAATCATTTCAATCTTCTGAATTTCATGGGATGTCCGGAATCCATCGAAAAAATGGACAAACGGAATGCTTGCATGAAGTGTAGAAAGATGTGCGACTAATGCGAGATCCATTGCTTCCTGAACCGAGTTAGAAGAGAGAATCGCAAAACCAGTTGCCCGTGTCGCCATCACATCTTGATGGTCACCAAAAATAGAAAGCGCTTGTCCTGCAATAGCACGACCGCTCACGTGGAATACACAGGGCATCAGTTCCCCAGCGATTTTATACATATTAGGGATCATAAGGAGCAAACCCTGAGAGGCAGTAAATGTCGTCGCACAAGCACCAGCACTGAGTGCGCCATGTACCGCACCAGCAGCTCCACCTTCAGATTGCATCTCTGATACCTTGAGAACTTGGTCAAAAATGTTTTTTCGTCCATAGGCCGCCCATACATCAACCTCCTCACCCATCGGGGAGGAGGGAGTAATAGGGTAAATGGCAGCGACATCACTAAATGCATAAGCGATATGGGCAGCAGCTGTGTTTCCATCAACACTTTTCATTACGGTTTTTTTCTTGTCGTTTTTTGTTTCCATCATGGTTTGTTGTTTGGTCATGAAAAACACCTCATGAGAGGAAAATCTCATTTTTTTTCATATATCGAGTCGGAGACCAACTAACCGGTATTCAGGATTGATAGATAAATATTTGGTTATC
>CAZGIV010000233.1:0-2630 GCA_964526175.1 uncultured Thermoplasmatales archaeon
ATGATCACATGTCTATCAGGTTCCATGTACCAATACGGGGTAATATTGTCGACTCGTGAGGAAGGTTTTATGGTATCTACGCCACACAGCGTATCAAAACCAGGGGAACTTGGAGGATCTTCTCTATTTAACTCTCCATCAATCGCTTGGCTATAAAACCGATAGTACCCGTCACCGTAAGGGGGACTGAATGACCACTCGTACGGACTTGTTGTGTCATTCGTACCATAAACGACCCAGTCTGACCAGCCTGACGCATTGTTACTACTATAATTATAATATAAAACTACTTCTTTTAATCCCGTTCCATTATCTGACGCAGTAACAGAGATTTGGAATGGTGTTATGGTTTGCCAATATGGAGAAATAGACGTAACAGTTGAGATAGGATCCTCATCATCATAGGTCCATGTAAGATTGACCTCGTTGATACTAGGAGTGGAATACTGATTTCCTGTTAGGTTGATTCTCCATTGGACCCACCGCTTGTCAGGAAGCAAAGATATTGATGGATACCAGGTTGCGGTTGAAAGATTGGCTTGCGTATCAGCTGCTTTTACCCAGGTTGTAACTGTTGTACCAGATGGCGTAGCGTTGTTGACAACAATATTGTTGTAATCCGGTATATTCCTCGTTGTATCATGAGCTTGCGAGGTAAGACTCCCAGTGGTGTAATACCCACTTTCGTTTCTCTCAACAGTAACGTTGACAAAATCAACATAGACGTGTTCGTTATTGTTAAGTCCGACTATTCTCCAGCGGATCTGAAAATTTGATTTAAAGTACTGCGAATCAGTAATCTTCTGTGAATATTGAGCCCAAGCACCACTGCTAAAATTATCCAATCCGGTAATCTGATCCCAACTACTCCCATCGTAGTAATCTAAATAATATTCACCGTTATCCACATTATCTGAGTACCCCCAGAATTTCACGTAAATCGCCGTGACATTCGAACCAGCACAATTCAGAGACGGAGTGACTAAATTTCCTGAAGCACCACCAGGACCTCCAGTCCCATCAAAATCTGCTGAGTACGTGCCTTGATAGACCTGATCGGATTCCCTGTTCCAATTGCTTGTCCCTGGATCTTCAGACCAACTAGCAGGTAGCCAACTCCCTTCAAATCCTTCATTGTTAATTCGGGTGAAATTACGAAGATAATATCTTTGTTGTAATTGAAATGAACCGCTGCTGACATTGATGTTAGTTATTGAACCATTATTGAAATCGCTTGTACTTGTCTGCAACCAATTCTCTGATGCGAGATTATTCGCAAACGCAACATCATCACCAAACTGGAACTTAAGCGCATGCACACCAGGTGTAAGAACTTGGGAAATTTCATAACACGTGACGTTGGACGAAAAATATGGAATAAAAACAGAATCATTAATCCACTGATAATCTAACGTATCATTCCCTTTCCTACACTGGAAAAATTCCAGGTCATGATTCTGATCACTGTTACTCCAGGTGGTTCCATTGACTGCGGCGATGGTCAAATTCGCTTGACCAACTGTGGTGAACATCACCCTCCATTCGCCACCGACAAGAGGATAGCTTTGGATATTAATAATTGAAATAGTACCTGAATTACCCTCCTTCCCCATCAAAATAACCATGGGTATGAGAGTTGATGAAAAAACCATGCACAGAATCATGATTATTAAAAATCTCTTAAATCCATTTGATTTTAATAGACAAAAATCTTTGCCTCCACCCCCAGTCCCATCAATAAAAACAGACTTCGATTCATCGCTCTTTATTTGCTTTAGTTTACTTCGAGGATACAGAGAAATCGCGGTTCGTATGGGTTCTTCTTTACTGAACGGTTTGCTATTCGAGCATAAAGGATCTCTGTCATGATCCAGTGGGGTTTCTTCTTTTGATACAATCGATTGCTTCTTCAGGACGCTATCGACGATTCTTTCGATGTTCTTTTCTGTCGCTTCCAGTCTTCTTTGCTTATCATAACATCGCAGTTCGTCTTTCATAAGCAAGGTTTTTTGCTTTATGGTAGGTTGAAAAACACTGATGATTGAAGAAAAAAACAGACAACAATCACCGATAATTACCTTAAAAGAAACAGAGGAGGTCACTGTGTTGTCTACGAGTATCTTAATCGTCCAGCTGCCAGGTTTTACTTTGTTGGAAATTCCGATATAAAACGAATAGGTAGTATTTTCTACATAACACTTTGATGACTCAATATAGGAAGAATCATACCCACTTATGTCTTCCCAAACTCCATTATCGTATTGCCATTTGTAATAATTATCCTCAGAACGAGCTTGCGGCCCAGGCTCTGTCTCTCCATTAAATGCAATGATACAGATTTTTTCATGCTCAGAAGATAACGTGACATCAATAAAATGAAAAACACCGGCGACGAGAACCGAGTCCTGTACTGTCACATGCGTAGAGGACTCGATGGTTTTCTGCGGGGATGCTTCAACGCAATTCAAACCAATGAGGAGAAATGGCAGGATAACTAGCATAATGACTACTTTTCGATATAGGCCATAGGCTCTCATCCCATCCGTAATATGCATCCAAAGCAACGAATCACTTTATATTATTTATATCTTCCTTTAACATACTCAAAAACAACAGGCAATAAAGAATGA
>CAZGIV010000234.1:0-2629 GCA_964526175.1 uncultured Thermoplasmatales archaeon
AATAAGGGGAAGAATTATGATTAGAAGTACAACATGGTTGAAGTTGTTAATTGTGTCGGTGACCGCTATTCTTGTCATCACACCCGCTAGTGCCCTAACTTTCGGGACTCAAACATCATCAGAACCAGTCTCATCTCTCACGCAAACTGCACTTAGTGTTCCTTTACAGGATCCGCCGAGTTCTTTTGACTTGCGAAATGTAGGCGGCTTGAACTACGTAACTTCGGTGAAGTCACAAACAGGTGGTACGTGTTGGACCCATGGGACAATGGCCGCCCTTGAAGGGAATCTACTTATAACAGGAAATTGGAATGCAACTGGGCATACGGAAGAACCAAATCTTGCGGAATATCATCTTGATTGGTGGAACGGTTTTAACACGTTCAATAACGATGATTCTCCTGGCAATGGTCTTCTGGTTCATAACGGGGGAGACTATCTCATCGCCTCTGCGTATATTACTCGCGGGGATGGTGCAGTGTATTGTGCAGCAGCCAATGATGCAACAGAGTATGATGCCGCTTGGTACTCAACAGCACCAGCTCGTTATGATAGCTCATATGAGATCTTTTATCCAAATGACATTGAATGGTTCGTCGCAGGATCAGATCTCAGCAATATCAATACAATCAAGGATGCACTGATGACGAACGGGGTCATGGGAACCTGTCTTGATTACGAATCCCAGTTTATCCATAATTATGGGACGTATTATTCCTTTTATCAACCACCTACATCCCCTACAGATCCAAACCATTCGGTTGCAATCGTCGGCTGGGATGATAACAAAATAACCACCGCACCCCTACCAGGTGCATGGTTATGTAAGAACAGCTGGGGGTCAGGGTGGGGCCCTGAAGGTGGTTATTTCTGGATTTCCTATTATGACAAATGGGCTGGCCAACACCCTGAGATGGGGGCAGTGTCATTCCAGGATGTGCAACTTACACCCTATGACACCACGTACTATTATGATTACCATGGATGGCGAGATACCCTGACTGACATCTCCGAGGCGTTCAATGCATTTGAGGCAAACGGAGATGAAACACTGCAGGCTGTGAGCTTCTACACCGCGACAGACTCGGTCTCGTACCAGGTGAAGGTCTATGATCGTTTCGAAGGCGGCATCCTATTAGATGAACTTGCAACAGCATCAGGAACAATCACCTATAAAGGGTATCATACGATTTCTCTCGCTGATCCTGTTGGGATCCCTGCTGGTGATTCGTTCTACGTCTATATAAAGCTCTTTTCTGGCGGGCAACCTATCGATCGTACTTCTGATGTTCCCGTCCTATTAGGTGCACAGGGAAGGACAATTGTGGAATCTATTGCGCATGCGGATGAGAGTTACTATTGGAGTGGATCTACCTGGGTTGATCTTTATGATTATGTATTCAGTGATCCATCATGGGATCAAACCGCGAACTTCTGTATCAAGGCGTTTACTACAGGTGGATGGATACCGCTGTACCCTGATTTACAGTGCGAAGGAAGTCTAAGTTGGGCGAAGGTAAAACCAGGTGCGACCGTCATGGGTAACTTTACGGTGCAAAACATTGGGGATCCAGCCTCAAAGCTTGATTGGGCAATCACTGAATGGCCAGACTGGGGAAATTGGACGTTCACCCCTCTGAGTGGAGCTGATCTTACTCCAGAGGACGGGGCAATCACCGTGCTTGTTCATGTGGTAGCTCCATCGGAAAAAAATGAGTTCAATGGAACGATAAAGGTCGTTAATACGCATGATCCAAGTGATTACGAGACGATTACGGTGTATATGAAAACACCACTGGACCTGATTTCTATAAAAACTCAGTTCTTAAGTCTTCTAAACAGTTTCTTTCAGAGATTCCCGATGCTTAAGAATTTGATGAGGATGATCAACTAAGCACGCATCTTTTCTTTTTTTTTTTTTATTTCTTCATCGCTGGTTGCGGTATCGTTTTCATCCATTCGAGAAGTTCTTGGAACATCCTGGTGAAATGTGGATCGTTTGTCTGTAGAAGAATAAGGTAGCTGAGAAGGGAGCGTTCATCGAGATCCTGGGTTAACGGGGGGAGGAGTGGGAGTGGTGTTCGTTCAACGATGGTGATGCCGGTGTCGAATCTGGTGTCCGCGAGGAGTGGGGTTATTTCTTCTCTTTTTTCCGTGAGTTGTTTGGAGAGGTCTTTTTTCATTGCTATCAGTTCTTCTCTGAGGTGTTGTGGGAGTTTTTCCTGTAGGCTGTCTATGTTTTTTGTGTCGTCGTCTGTTGCGCCTAGGCTTGTGGTAAGAGCTGTTATCATTTCTTTTGAGAGGTTCGTAAACATTTCTGAAAATGCCTCTGTGACCAGTGCCATAAGCAACAGGGAGGTATTGCAGATCAGGTTGAGTATCTTTGTCTCTCGGTCATGATTATTATGTTCAGGAGGTTTGCTGTGTGGTTTGGTTATCTTTTTTGTCAGATGGTTCACCGTTCCTTTTCCTATCGTAAGGACATCATCTATTTAAAAAATGTTGGAAATGGGGTCAGTGTCTCTTTCTTGCGGAGGTTGTTGCTATTATAAAAAAGGTTTTTTAAGTCGGAGGCGTTCTTTTATTGTAAAATGGTAAACTTCTATAAATGCAAAAAATGCGAAACAAA
>CAZGIV010000235.1:0-2576 GCA_964526175.1 uncultured Thermoplasmatales archaeon
AGGGAATGTTGGGTACAAACGACAAGGTCAAAATGCGACCATCGTTGGAACAATATCCGGGACGTATGAATTGCGCAATCGCGGTGGAAGATTTACCGGTGATTGGGCAACGGAAAACAGAACCGGAACCTTTAGAGGTGGATTTGGCAGACACATCCTGCTTGGAAGAATCAGCCTTATGGTAAACGGCACTGAACGGACCTTGCCGGTCGTAGGATTCATCAGAATTCAAGACAACGGGTTCCTTGGTAGATTCATGGCACCTATCGGTCCAGCACTGTACTTCTGGGGAACCTACACACCAGATTAATCTCTTTTACTTTTTCTTTTTTTTCTCACTGTTCATTTCTTTTCGATATAGTAACTATTAAATTTATGCACTTGATATAAACCTGTGAAGGTGTCGTATCTTCTGCAAAAACAAGTGAGTTGTCCATCTTGTAAAACTGTTCTTTCTTGCTATGGTTCTCCAGGGGAAATAGTGAAAGTGACCTGTCCTGTTTGTGGAATGCTTGGGCAGGTGACGTTTGAACAGACAATCGATACGTCAACAACTATTGTTGAAATCCAACATCTGACAAAAACTTTTGGAAAATTTACCGCGGTAGATGCTCTTGATCTTCAAGTTCACAAGGGGGAAATCTACGGGTTGTTAGGGCCAAATGGCTCTGGGAAAACAACCATCATCAAAATGGTTTGTGGTTTGCTTCGTCCAACAGTGGGTACTGTAAAGATCTTTGGACATTCTCTTCCCTGTAAATCCATCATGAATGATATTGGATACATGCCGCAGGAAACCGCGATTTATTTTGATAACACAGTCCATGAGAATCTGTGTTTCTTCGGTGAAGTCTATGGCCTATCAAAGGAATCACTTAAGAAACGTGAACAAGAGATGCTTCAATTTGTTGATCTTTCCCAATGGCGTGATGCGCTTGTATCAACTCTGAGTGGCGGGATGAAACACCGATTGAGCCTTGCCTGCGCCCTCATTCATGAGCCAACACTGGTATTCCTTGACGAACCAACGGTTGGTGTTGACCCTGAGCTTCGGGCAACCTTCTGGGGATACTTCGAAAAAATGACACAGAAAGGCATCACAGTCATCATTACAACCCATTACATGGATGAAGCAGATCACTGTACCCGCGTTGGTCTTCTCAGGCAGGGGCGACTCATCGCAGATGGACGACCAAGCGACCTGAAAAGGAATACGAATACCACCTCACTTGAACAAGCGTTTCTCACGCTTGCTGGGAGGAACACCCTATGAAACTGCAACGAACATTCGCATTTTCTAGACGGGCGCTCTTGCAGTTTACACATGATCGTCGCACCCTTGCTTTTATTCTTATTATGCCGTTGCTTATGATCGTTATCTTTGGGTACACCTTTGGTGGTGATGTGAAAAATGTTGCTGTTGAAGTCGTCAATCAAGATACTGGTCCTCAAGAAGGCACCTCACCATCGCTTCCTAGCGGTCTTTTCCTTGGTAAGATGCTCATAAAGAACTTTGATGAAGAGGCTTTCTCCATCCATGAAAATATGAATATCACGAATGCACGACAAAAGGTTCATAACGGTCAAGCATGGGCAGTAATCATCTTTCCTGCGAATTTCACCCAAGAGTTCCTCATTACTCTTACCACACAACAAGGGGTTGCTCATGCACGAGTTGAAATCTACCTTGATGCATCAAACCCAACCATATCAGCAGCTGTCATCAAAACGGTAACACAATCGATTCAAACAACGCTTAAACAACTATCTATGAGCCTTAATGAAACCCAGATGCAAACACCAATCTCCATAGATCAAACGTATGCATATGGTGGGAGTGATACCAGATTCATTGATTATTTCGCGCCAGGGGTCATTTCCTTTGCGATTATGATGGTTACTGTCATGATTACCATTATTTTATTTGTCAATGAACGGCGGAACGGGACACTCCAACGATTACTCGCCTCCCCTGCCAGTGAAGGGGAAATTGTTGTTGGATATGCACTTGCGTTTGCTGTTATCGGTATCTGCCAAAGTATCGTTGTTCTTATCGCGGCGATCCTGCTTTTTAATATTACTATTGTTGGCGACATCATTCTTGCTTTGGTCGTCATCCTCCTACTTGCTTTTGGGCATCAAGGTCTCGGTATCCTGCTTTCTGCAGGGGCAAAAAATGAAATGCAAGCAGTACAGTTTATTCCCTTGGTTCTTTTCCCATCGATTCTTCTGGCTGGTTTGTTTTGGCCTGTTGAATCGATCCCTGGTTACCTTCAACCACTTTCTTACATCATTCCTCTTCGCTATGGAATTGATGCTGAGCGATCTATTATGCTGCGGGGATGGGGTATCGGTGAAATCTGGGTTGATATCCTCGTTCTTATCCTGTTTGCTTTGTTCACCCTCTCTGCGAGTGTCCTTTTATTGAAACGGAAAAACTAAATCTCATTTTTATCTCAGAGTACATAATATATCGGAACCGAACCGTTCAACTCCGAAATATTTATAAATCGGTCGTTAATTACCCGCCGCATGTCAAACGTTCTCCATTTTGAAACACATAACGGACAACAGAA
>CAZGIV010000236.1:0-2561 GCA_964526175.1 uncultured Thermoplasmatales archaeon
ATCCATAGAACAATACGACTAGCTGTCACAAGAGGCGAATTATGAACCAAGGCCCTTTTGCTTCTCTGAAATGTTTGGAAAAGACAAAAATAAGGGGATAAGCATTAACACGGTTTCAGAGAATGATTCCAACCGCCAACCATTTCCTTTTCATTTGAATTAACTCACATCATCGACAATCATTCATTTTTCATCATGGTGGATTGTAATATGCCAAAAATGATGTATATATAGTCTGTCCGATTAATGAATAATTGTCGAAAGAATGTGTAATAAAACTCACGGTGATTATTTCCTCTCCAAAGAAACCTGATTGTACTACTATTGAAAGGTTCATTAATCGCACTTAGTATATTTTATCTGTATACAATATTTTCATAACTAAAAATGTTGAAAAAGTATACGCACAGAGAACTAAAACTATTTAACACAAATCTTGATTTAATAAATGACTATGGATGAACACGAGGAAATCAGCTATAAAACACTGCGCAGACTCCAACAAGGGGAGCAAACCTCATCTGTTCTGACCAAAATTAATGTGAATTTCTATCAGGACCTTTCTCTTTATATGAAAACCTTGGAACGAAGCATTGAGGATGAAAAAAATCCACTGAAACTCAAACTCTTCACTGATGAAATCCAAAATACAAAAAAAATTGCAAACAGCATCTATGAGCTTCGGGAGAAAAAAATTGTCCAAGCTGCACTTGCCACAGCGCGTGGTGCTACTCCAGATCTGAAGAACCTCCTAGATGAAGAAAAAAAATTATATTCTACTTTAGTAGAACAGATCATGATTTCTCGTAAAGAAATCTTTGAAGAACCAACAGATCATCGTCAAAAAAAACAACCAGCGGTACCACTTGTTGATCAACCGAAACGAGATTCAAATACAAATCCGATCGTACGTGTCTTAGAAGATACCCCTGAATTTATCGGCACTGATGGGAAAGCCTATTCATTGCGCAAAGAAGATGTGCTTTCGCTACCAAGCGAAATGAACGAACTACTGCAGAAAAAAAAGGTTGTCACACAGATAAAATAGGGCACCCTACATTTTTATATACCTTTCTTACTTACGGTTACAATCGAACTGTGATATCTATGAAGATGCCCAGGAAAATCAAACGATACTGTCGGTTCTGTAAAAAGCACACTCTTCATGAAGTTGACAAAATGAGAAAACGAAAAGCAAGTGAGCTGAAACGAGGACAACGACGGTTTAGACGAGCAACGAGCGGTTATGGAGGGTTTCCACGACCAAAACCAGAAGGACGAGAGAAAACCAGCAGACGGGTAGCGACCCGATTCACTTGTACCATATGTAAAAAAATGCATCAGCCTCCAAGTATCCGGTCAAAAAAATTTGAGATAGAAGGTGAGTAAAGACATGGATCAACCAAAAAGCAGGTTCATTAAAGTACGTTGCAATGATTGTGAAAATGAACAAGTTCTTTTTGATAAGGCAAGTACCACAGTCCTGTGCCATATTTGTGGCAGTAAATTAGCGACACCAAATGGTGGGAAAGCCCATATAAAAGGAACCATTTTAGAAACCATTGAATAAGGTTTTTCTGCATGTTAAAGAAGGAGTACCCTGAAGAAGGAGAACTTATCGTTGGTACTATAACCAAAGTCCAAGGTTTTGGCGCGTTTGTATCACTTGATGAATACCCTAATAAAGAAGGGTTCATCCATATTTCTGAAATAGCGACTGGATGGGTAAAACGCATCCGCAATTTTGTACGAGAAAAACAGAAAGTCGTCTGTAAAGTTGTCCATGTCGATGTAGCAAAGAAACATATCGATCTGTCTCTGAAAAAAGTCAATGATCATCAGCGACGAGAGAAAATACAAGATTGGAAGAACGCGCAGAAAGCAACCAAACTCTTTGAGATGGTTGCACAAGTGCTTGGGAAATCAGTCGAGCAATGTTATAGAGAATTCGGTGATGCACTGGTTAAGAAATATGGGACGATGTATGCAGCATTTGAGGAATGCGCGTATGATGCAAGCACCTTGAAAAACGATGGTTTTTCTGGAGATTGGCTTAAAAAATTCGAGGAGGTTGCCAAGAGTAGTATCACGGTTCCTTTCGTCGAAATAAAAGGTATGTTACTACTTACGTCATACCTGCCTGATGGGATTACTCATATCAAAGAGGCACTCAGCCAAGCGGAAAAAAGTGAGTTCGATGACGTAACCATCGATATAAAATACATTGGTGCACCTCGATACATGGTTAAAGTGAAGGCTCCAGATTATAAGATTGCGGAATCACAGATGAAAAAAGCAGTTGAACGGGCAGAAGCATATATGAAAAAAACGAAAGGCGAATGCGAGTTTCAACGTGAACTTGAAGAATAATGTCTGAAATACTTTATTGTACACATTGTCAACGGTACACCATTCATCCAGTCTGCAGTAGTTGTAAAGAAAAAACAGGGTCAAGCAAGCCTGCACGGTTTTCACCACAGGATCATTATGGGAAATATCGGCGGGCGTTAAAAAAAAGAAATGAGGACGAACTGAGAAAATGAAATTAGTAGAAATAAAAT
>CAZGIV010000237.1:0-2540 GCA_964526175.1 uncultured Thermoplasmatales archaeon
TAAAAGACCATGACCCTGAAATCGAGGTGGTGGTCCACGAAAAATATAAAGAAATTGGGTACAACCATGAGGGACGACGATGTGGTGAGGCACATTCGGTCGAACGTGAATGGATAAACTGGAAACCAACCGGAAAAAGCATTTATGAAACCATCCTTCATGCAGATGTCATTATTGGCAAGAAACACTATACTGCTCAGAGACCTCCGAACGCTGCTTTTATTCTGAATCGACAAGAATTCATCTGTCAATTAGCAAGGGATGCAGAGAAACGTGGTGCATTACTTCAGACAAATGATAAAATAAAATCTGTTGATGACCTCGACGGTGACGTTATTGTTGATGGGTCAGGGTGCCCAAGCGCGGTGAAACGGGAATTTAATTTAGGTTCGGGGTTTGTCGGGTCAACGTACCAAGAAACACTAGAAGATGCGAACTGTTTTAAGTGCGATACCATACAAATTATTTTCACTATTCCTGCTGGTTATTTCTGGATATTCCCACGCAACCCTGAAAAAAAGGAGATAAACATCGGGGTTGGAACCTTTGGGAATTTCGGCTATAACCTCAAAGAATGGTTGACGTCGTTCAAAGAAGACCATCATATCTCAGGGGCAGTCAACTATGTCGTCGGCGGATTTATACCACTGGGGCTGCAACGTCCATTTCTCTACAGAAATATTCTCTTTGTCGGTGATGCCGGTGTTGGGGCGTTCCCTTTCACAGGCCAGGGGATTTATCGAGCACTGATGAGTGGGGAGATCGCAGGGCGATGTATCGCACAGAGGAAAATAAGAAAATATCCGTCGATCATCCGGAAAGAGTTCCTGCAGTGGGACGTGATTGGTTCGCTATATATCAGGATGAATTTGGTATTTCGAAAGATTAACCCAGCATTGTTTTTGACGTCATTGAATTTTTTAGTCAGGCAAGGAAACCAGTTGGATGTACTCACCCATTAGCGGTGTGTTTATTTTTTTTTTAAAAAAATGTTTTGTGTTGGTAGGAAACACTTTATTTTTTTATAAGAGATTCTCACTTTTTTCAAATAGGAGATGCTGGATCAGTATGGAGATAAACTTTTTCATACAGGTGGAACGGTCTGAGTTAAAGAAACAGATGATGCCACTGTTCCCTGTTTGGTCCATATACATGCGAGTATGCAGTCCAGGGATATCACCGCTATGCCCGATGTATACGTTTTTTTCGATTGGTGCCTTTACAATCATCCATCCAAGTCCATAGTGAAAATTGTAGTATATGTTTCCTGGTGGTTGTATGGTATGCATGAGCGCCACGGTTTCATTTTGAAGGATTCGTGTTTCGTTATAGACACCATGATTCATATGTGCGATGAGGAAATGGGAAAGATCATCGACGGTCGTCATTAATCCTCCAATAGGATAATGGAGGAGTTGGTAGTAGAGTAGTGGTTCGTAGGTTCTGTTTTGATAGAGGTAGGGTATGGCAACATCGTCAATGGGTAAGTCCGGGAGACGAAAACTTGTATGTGTCATCGCCAGCGGGGTAAATATATGGTCGTTGCAGTATTCGTAGAATGGTTGGCCGGAGAAGAGTTCTACTAAATAGGCGACAAGGTCAAAATTAATGTTCGCATATTGCATGTGTTCTCCAGGTGGATATATGGTATCCCAGATCTGAGGGTTGTAGTAGGCACCGCCAGGGAGAAGGTATTCTTCAAGCCAGGGGTTGGGGTACCAGGGGACGGGGGGTGGCTGGGAAAAATTAAACCAATGATAGGATAAGGGATCAGGGGTCAAGCTTGAGGAATGGGATAGTATCATTCGAATGGTGATTGGGTCGTTTGGGAAATTCGGGTTTCTCAGGCTGGATGGGAGATATGTGTTGATGTCGTCATCAAGTCCAAAGAATCCTTGTTCATAGAGTTGCATAAGCGCAGTGCTGGTGATGGTCTTGGTGATGGAGGCGACTACATAAATGGTTTGGTCTGTCGCTTGTTTTTGCTGTGAAATGTCGTACAGGCCGTACCCTTTGCTCCATACGACCGTTGTATTCTTTATGATGCAGGCAGACATGCTTGGATAGTGACCGATTTTAAGTAATATGGTAATGAGACGGTCAAAGGACGCATCGTTGAGAACGGTATGATCTTGTGATTCTTTTTGACCTGGTTTTTGTTGGATTATTATTGCTGTAGAAAACGTTGTTGAAAAAAGAAGGATACAGAGGAAGAGACAAAGAAGCTTTGTTTTCATATGATGCTCTAAATATTATTAATGATTGAAGAAATATATTATACTATTGCTGAATAATAGGTTTATTTAATCTCTTAATAGGCCTCATAGTTGTAACACTTCGAGGTGTTTTTATATCATTAAAAGGATAACGTATCAATTTATCCATTATGTGAAACAATATGAAGGAATCAAAAAAATATTATTGCAAAATATGCAAAAGAGAATTACTACCAAGAGATTCTCTTGAGGAGCCCTCTGAGACGCCGAAAATTTCATTACATCATATTGATTATCAAAACAATATTGCCATACGAGTATGCA
>CAZGIV010000238.1:0-2528 GCA_964526175.1 uncultured Thermoplasmatales archaeon
GAGTCGGAGACCAACTAACCGGTATTCAGGATTGATAGATAAATATTTGGTTATCCGGAAAAGAGTGATTAAAACTTCCAATACTCAGCGAGATTCTGTTTTAGTTTTTGAACATCGTTTTGAACCTCTTTTGGGTCGGCATCAGGTATTTCCTCTTCTTCTAAGAAGTCCTCTTTTCCAAGCAGTCCACAGAAAATATTATAATATGATTTTATGCAGGTCATACTATTATACCCCCCGCCTAACAGAACTAGAAGTTTCTGGCATGTTTCCTTCGAGAGTTCTGCAACGTGTTTTGCCAGATAATAATAGGTTTGATAGGTAAGGTTTAGATCTGCAAGGGGGTCTGCATGATGGGTATCAACACCGGACTGATAGAGGATGATTTCTGGTTTGAACTGTTTGGTGATTGGCGGGACTATTTCTTCAAATGCTTGTAAATAGCTTACACCACCTGTGCCTGGAGGAAACGGGAGATTGACAGTATATCCTACCGTCTCTTCTCGACCAATGGTTTCGACACTCCCTGTACCAGGATACAAGGTTCGTCCATCCTGATGAAACGACAGGTTCAAGACTGTTCTATCATCAATATAGATATCCTGGGTACCGTTTCCATGATGGACATCAAGGTCAATGATCATGAATCGCTTCAATTTATATTTCTGCCTGAGGTACTCAATAGTGATAGCAATATCGTTAAAGAAACAAAACCCGGAGGAATGATCCTTGCTTGCATGGTGAAAACCACCAAGCGGGTTTACCGCCACCTCATATCCTTCAAAGAGTTTTTCACCGGCACACATACTTCCACCTGTGGCCAGACTTGCGATTTCAAAAATCCCTTTTGGAGCAGGAGTATCTTCTGAAAGCCATCCACCAGTCTGACTAATTTTTTTTACATAATTCACATACACAGGAGTATGAACTCTGAGTAAATCTGATTCTGTCGCTTGTTTCGGAGTGAAAATTTGAAAGTTTGAAAGCACACTTTTTTCTTTCAGAAACGACAGTGTATTCCTTGGTTTATCACCAATAAGTGGATGATCAGTGCCCAGGTCATATTTATTATAATCCTCATGATATACCATTGCTCGTTTCATAGTAACCGATGAGGAAATCGCACGATATCTAAAAAGGTTCCCCTCTATCGAACAACATACTCAGGTAACCGCAATTATCTGTTCAGTATCATTTTCAACACCAAATTTTTTCTCTCATAACATCTCTTTAATAACAGACGAATACAATTTGAGAAGAACGGGAAAAAAATTCCTCCTTTATCCTGGTGACCGCTTCTATCCACTAGGGAATTTATAGGTAAAAGTGTAAAATAAGTGAGGGGTATCGTGAACTCTTTTTTCAAAGGTGTAAAAGAAGGAGCGATCAAAGAAAAAAAAAGAAATAAAACGACCATAGAAGGTCGTCGGTGTTTATTCAAGAACGTGAATATTTTTCTTCATACAAATTTCTTTGAGTTCCTTTGGCCAAACCGTGACGCTTACTTCACCAAGGTGTGCTTTCTTCAGCAAGTACATATAGGTTCGGGATTGACCAATTCCACCACCGATGCTTAATGGTATTTTATTATTAAGAATCGCTTGGTGGTACGGGAGTTTCAGGAACTCTGTTTGACCTGAGAGCTCAAGTTGTTTCTTCAGTGTCTCCGGAGTAACTCGAATACCCATTGAGGAGAGCTCATGGCGTCGTTGTGTCACAGAGTTCCAGACCAGGATATCTCCATTCAACCCATAGGTCTGTTTCCCGGATTCCTTTGATGTGTCCGTGACCCAGTCATCGTAATCAGCGGCTCGCAGCTCATGTGGATATCCATCTTTTAATACTGAACCAATACCAATAATGAAGATAGCAGGGTGATCCTGAAGGATTGCGGTTTCTCGTTGTTTCCGTGGCAGGTCGGGGTACATATCCAGGATTTCTTCTGCATGGAAAAATTCAAGTTCGTCTGGAAGATTCGGGATGGTTTTGGATTCGAGTTGCGGAAACTTATCAAGAACGAGGTTTTCAGCACCTTTGAAAACTTTCCAAATCTTATTGACAGTATCTTTAAGGTACTTGAGATTTCTTTGTTCCATTGATATGACTTTTTCCCAATCCCATTGATCAACGTAGGAGCTGTGGTCATGGTCAAGGAAATAGTCTTTGCGAACTGCACGCATATCGGTGTTCAGTCCCTCTCCTAGTTTCATATCAAATTCTTTCAGTGCCATCCGCTTCCATTTCGTTGCTGCCTGAACGACCTGTGCTTGGATTCGTTTTTCAAGACCAAGCCCACAAGGGAATTCAACAGGGGTTCGCGAACCATCTCGGTCAAGATAATCGTTCACTCCGCTTTCTTTGTCAACAATAAGGGGAACGGTCACCATTATAAGGTTCAGTTCTTTCGCCAGATTTTCTTCAATATACTGTTTTGCTGCAAAAATAGCTTTTTGTGTTTCCTTGGGTGTCAGTAACGACTTATAATTTTTTGGTAACACTTTCTCTACTTCTTTATAGGTACTAATACC
>CAZGIV010000239.1:0-2488 GCA_964526175.1 uncultured Thermoplasmatales archaeon
TCCTCCTCCTTTTTGGATATTACCTGCCAGGAATCTTATTAAGTTCGATGATTCTATTCGAAATACTCTATGGCGGATTAGGAATCACAATCTTGCCAAAAACTATGATATATCCGAAAGGACGCTATCCATCAAAGATAGGCTATGCCCTCTTGACTCCGCTAGTGTTTCTTTTATTAGCACAAAATGCGTTGGCATCAGCACTAACAAAGGAGATGCAATGGGCTGGCCGAACCTATCGAAAACCATAGACTGGGGGGTTTTTTAAGGATGGATTAGCACAAGCAAGAAACTCTGCGTTCCTTTCCACATACCTTTTTTTTTTTAGAATTACGAGATTCATTTTTTAGTGTAATCTATTATGATTTAAACGGAAAAAGAAATAATACAATGGTATTGCATAGATTATTTGAAAATAAATAGTGATATTTTCTTAATCTGTAAAATTTATATATCATTATTTCATTATTAGATGCGAAACGGAGGATTGATTTTTCTATGCTCTATGATGTTGCTATTGTCGGTGCTGGTCCCGCGGGCGCAACAGCAGCAAAATTCCTCTCAGAAAAAGGAATGCGAACACTTCTTCTTGAAAAAGCGACGTTTCCAAGGGATAAACCCTGTGGTGGCGGGCTTCAGATGCGTATCCTTCAACGATTCAAATACATCGAGGAAAACAACCTGATTGATTCATACTCCTATGCAATACAACTACATTCTGCTTCGATGAAACATCATTTGAACTTTCAAAATACCGAACCCCTTCAAGCAATGGTACTCAGAAAAACCTTTGATGAAGGACTTGTAAACCTTGCGGTACAAAGCGGGGCAGTCCTTCAATGCGGATCAAGAGCACAAGACATCACCAACGAGAAAGAAAAAATGCTCATCATACTTTCAAATGGAACGACCGTTGAATCGCGTTTGGTGATTGGCGCGGATGGAATCTGGAGTGCTATTGCAAAGAAAATCGGGATTAAACAAGACTGTAAACACATCGGAGTATGCGTGTATAATGAATTTCCCATGAGTCAAAAAACCATTCAACATCTATATGGCGACGAACAGATGGTTCATATCCATCTACAGCCTCGTGGACTTGCTGGATACGGCTGGGTGTTTCCTAAAAAAGAACACGTCAATATCGGGGTCGTCGAATTTCGACAAGCTATCGACCCCACAAGAGAAAAAAAGAATTTACAGAGGAACTTTGCACAATATCTTCAGATGTTAAAAGAACAAAAACTTATTCCAAAAAACCTTAGTTCTAAGACGACCCATGGAGGCGCATTCCCAACCTGTCCTGCGAAAAGACTGACCACTAATCGTATGTTCCTCTGTGGTGATGCGGGTGGGCTCGTAAATCCAATGACCGGTGAAGGAATTTTTTATGCGATGTGTTCCGGTGAAATGGCGGCAAAAACAGCAATCTGTGCCTTAGAAAACGACAAAACAGATGCTCGTTCGCTAAAACAATATCAGAGTCATTGGAACCAAGAGTTTCACTTAGATCTTTTTCTGCTCAATCGCATCTCGAAACGCTGGGGAAGAAACATTGAACCTTTAATGGAAGTAGTAAGCAAAGATAAAAAATTCATCGATATGGTCTGTAATGTAATCCCAAGTTCAGGGGGACTACAAAAAGAAAGATTAAAACTTGCGCGCCGCTTGGTTTTAACATATTGTAAGAATCGACTCAGACAATGAACGGATAATCAAGACCAGAATTGTCTCCTTGTAGATCTCCCTGCCGTATCCTTACCGTGAGATATACCCAAGTTCTTCTATTTTTTGTAATACCTTATTCACACTTTCTTCAACAGACTCAATATCGGTATCGACGATAAGTTCCGGGTGCTCTGGCTCTTCATAGGGATCATCAACACCTGTGAAATGCTTGATTTTCCCTTCAAGGGCCTTTTGATACATGCCTTTGACATCACGTTTCATGCAGATTTTCACAGGGCATCGTACATACACTTCAACAAATTTTTTTATTTCTTTCCGTGCTTTCCTACGGTGTTTTTTATATGGTGAAACAAAGCTTGCGAGCACTACGACGTTGTTGCGTGTAAGCATTTTCGCAATAAAAGTGACACGTTTGATATTTTCATTCCTATCTTTTTTTGTAAAACCGAGATCATTGGTAAAACCCTGTCGAATGGTATCACCGTCGAGTCGTTCAACCATATACTTCTTCTCTTTTAAAACAAGAGCAACCTGGTTTGCTATTGTTGTTTTTCCGCAGCATGGAAGCCCAGTAAACCAAATAGTAAAACCCTGTTGTTTTTTCATAACTTTTATTCCTTTTTTTTCTTTTCAAGAATCTTAGCAGAGGGTTCACGTATCATCCCCGCACCGACAGTCTCATTGGTTGTTTCATCAATAAGGATAATGCTACCGGTCGCTCGATTATGTTGGTAACTATCATAGAATAACGGTTGGGCGGTTCGAATCGTGATCCGTCCGATCTCATTGAGTCCAAGTT
>CAZGIV010000240.1:0-2485 GCA_964526175.1 uncultured Thermoplasmatales archaeon
TGGATGAGATATGCAAAATCATACTGAGGTGAAAGAAAAATGAGTGGAAGAATAACCTGGTTTTTACGAGAATATATCCTTGCGTTAAGCATCCTTACGATCATTCCAGGAATTGTTTTTATGTTCATGGGTATTGTATATTTATTTTTTAACAGTATAGGAGAACCAGCGAATTCTCTTGTACATTTTATCTACGTTCTTGGTGTATGGAACGACTACATCCTTATCGCAGGATTGATTATTTTTGGGATCGGGGTGTATTATCTCTATAGCTACCGAACAAAACGGAAATACGTTTTAGACGAGTTAAATACAGATAAACGCTCTGAGATCCTTAAAAGACGAAGCAAACTGGAAAGTACCGTAAAACATCTTCCCTCGAAATATCAGAAGAGGCTGTCTGAGAAAGAAGAAGAATTAAACATTCGATAAAGTTCTGCAGTCATGGCCAAGAAGAACCCTCCCTCCGTTTTTTATATTGTTCTTATCGAGCCGAAATACAGCGGTAATATTGGTGCAGTTGCTCGAGCGATGATGAACTTTGATGTTGAGAAACTCTATCTTGTAAACCCCTGTGAACTGGACAATGTTTGTTATGCTCGTGCGATGCATGCCACTAAAATCCTTGATAACGCAAAAACGTTTTCCTGCTTTGAAGATGCAGTGAAAAACCTCGATTTCCTGGTTGCGACTTCCTCAATCGAATCAAAGACTGATAAACGACATTTAAGAAATCCTGTGTTCCTTGAGGATTTTGCAGAAAAGATATTTAATGTGAGCGGAAAGGTCGGGCTTATCTTTGGGAGGGAAGATTACGGATTGTTCAATGAAGAAATTGCTGACTGCGACATCATGCTAAAGATCCCGACAAGCGAATTGTATCCCTCACTGAATCTTTCTCACGCCGTAACGATTGTCTTATACTCACTATACCTTAAAAAAGCATCTATCCCAACGCGACGTAGACCCATCGGACCGCTTGAAAAACAAAAATTATATGAGTTCTTCGAACAACTACTTGATAACACTGACTATCCAGCCCATAAAAAAGAGCATACAACGATAATGTTTAAACGCATCATGGGGCGTGCGATGCCCTCAAAATGGGAATACCATACACTTATGGGCGTCTTTAGCAGGGCACTTGGAAAAATCAAGCGAAAATAGGAAAAAAAAGGATGCTAGACGGTTTCAATATTAAAAAGTACCTTAGAATTTTTCAATGCCGCATGGACTTTATCTGCAAAGAAGACGAGTTCATTGATATCTGCTTTTTCTTTTCCCCAGTCAAAAACAAAATCATAGTTCCCCTTTGTTGCCCTAAACCCCATGTTGAGTAACTGGTTTTTTATTTCTGATGGTGCAGCTCCTTCACTGTTGAACATAACCTGGATATATGTCTTCATCCTGTTCACGTCATGTAAGGATTCATTATGAGGTATTAAATCATTACGATTCTATCGCCGAGATGATATAAAACATTCATGTTATGCTGCGAACGGGATAGGGGCAAAAGACAGGATAAAAATGATTAGAATTGTCAGGCCAAGGAGCTTTCTTCGGGTATCCAACCGGGTAATCTCATTGAGTGGGGGTTGATGTTGAGTTCCTATGAAGAGTAAAATGATGATCGCAAACATCAGCCATCCTGTGTAAAAAAAACTTAACCCAGCCAGAACAAAGATAACCAACCAGCTAACGTATTTATGTTTCTCTTTTAGTATTGCACGTGCAACATGCCCGCCATCGAGTTGACCAGCGGGCAACAAGTTAACTGCAGTTAGAAAGATACCAACCCATCCTGCAAACAAGGTCGGATGAATAATATAGTTTTCAGGAATAGAAAACAGGCTTTGCATCCATTGGAGAAGCAATGGTGGGAGAAGAATGATATTTCCTCCATTAGTTGGAAGGGGAAGTGGATGTTGTTGCATGAGGTAAAACCCTATCAATGAAACCGGGATTGCAACCAGAAACCCACATAGTGGTCCTGCAGCCCCTATATCCAGTAATGCTTTTCGGTTTGGGATCGGTTCTCTTGTTGAAATCAAAGCACCGAATGTTCCAAGGAGAAATGGCGGTGGGAGGGGAATAAAATATGGTAAGGATGCATCAACATGATGTTTTTTTGATACATAGTAATGCCCCATTTCATGAACCCCGAGAATTAAAAGCAAAGGAATAGAAAAGAAAATAAATCCCCCCCAGAGGTATTGAAATGAAACCATATTCATCCAATCAACCGAGTCGATTTCAACCCATTGAAGAGCCCCGGCAAGTGTGGTAGTAAATACGGTTGCTATCAGAAGAATAATATTAATCCACACGGATTTTTTCTTCTTGCTCTGTGGTTTTTTTATGATGTAAATAATGTGCTCTCCGTGTTCAAACCGAATCATAGGAATATAGTGTTTCTCTGAAAGTATGAGCCGAAGTGATTCGAATTTTTCCTCAAGTGTTTCTTCATCGATACGGCAGAAGAACG
>CAZGIV010000241.1:0-2480 GCA_964526175.1 uncultured Thermoplasmatales archaeon
TATGATTCCCTTCGTAGAGTGGAAAAATCTGAAAGGAATTCCTACTGAAATGGTGAATGTTTCGACAATCGGGAATGCTAATGCAATAAAAACGTTCATCACTGACTATTACAACACGAACGGTCTTACTTTTGTCCTGCTGGTTGGTGATATTGCACAGGTGCCCTCTTTAACTATGAGTGGTGGTGCGTCTGATCCTGCGTATTCCTACATTGTCGGGTCTGATCATTATCCTGATCTTTTCGTCGGACGATTCTCCGCAGAAAACATTGACCAGGTCTTAACGCAGGCGAATCGAACGATCGCGTACGAACGTGATCCCCAGATTGGAGCCGAGTGGTATAAGAAAGGAATAGGGATCGGCTCTGAGTACGGTATTGGGGATGACAATGAGTATGACTATGAACATATTCGGAACATCCGTGCGTTACTCCTGAATTTCACCTACACCTATGTCGATGAATTTTACGGGGGCAGTCAGGGTGGTGGAGATGCTCCCGGTGAACCATCAAGCAGCATGATTTCCACGGCACTCAATGAAGGACGCAGTATCATTAACTACTGCGGGCATGGGTCTATGACCTCGTGGGGCACGAGTGGATTTGGCAATTCCAATGTTAATGCATTAACCAACGATAACATGCTTCCTTTCATCGTATCCGTCGCCTGTAATAATGGGGAATTTGACAGTGGCACGTGTTTTGGTGAAGCCTGGTTGCGGGCTACTAATAACGGCCAACCAACCGGGGCGATTGGGGCGTATATGTCCTCCATTAGCCAGAGCTGGGATCCACCCATGGAAGCACAAGATGAGTTCAATAACATTTTAGTCGGATTATATCCTGATAACCAGCGGACGACCTATGGTGCGCTGTGTTACGAAGGTGCGATGTCCATGAACGATGTCTATAATGCAGATGGCTGGGAAATGACTGACACTTGGATTCTCTTTGGTGACCCATCAGTACAGGTTCGTACTGATACCCCCGCTACCATGACGGTCATCCATGACGAATTTATCCCGAATGGTGCTGAGACTTTCGCTGTTGATGTGCCTGGGCTGCCAAATGCTCTTTGTGCGGTCTCCTCTGAAGGGGTGCTGTTAGGAAATGGATATACTGATCAAACTGGTCATGCGATCATTGAGTTCTTCACGCCGATTGGTGTCTCTGGTGAGGTTCAACTTGTCGTTACCGGGTTTAATAAGATACCCTATATGGCAACGCTTGCTGTTGGGGAACCAAACCTGCCTCCGGAGAAACCTGTCACACCAACTGGTAGAGCCACCGGTACACCAGGCCATTCTTACATATATTCCAGTTCTACGACAGACCCGGAAAGCGATGGTCTCTATTACCTATGGGACTGGAGTGACGGTAATTTCAGCGAATGGCTCGGGCCCTATGCATCTGGGAATACCATATCAACCCAGAAATCTTGGTCTGAACAAGGGAATTATTCCATCCGAATCAAGGCAAAAGACTCCCAGGGACATGAGAGCGCATGGTCAGATCCTTTCGTCGTCACAATGCCCTGTAATCTTCCATATATAGCCAAACTACTGGATCTACTTCAAACACTCTTTCCTCATCTCTTCAATTTCTTTGAGAATTTCGTAAGACACTAAAAATAATGCATGCTCTTAACTTCGTTAATGAATTAGCACAGACCGTTCTTTCGGAGTAGGGGTTAAAACTGAAGAGAATAGATCTGCATAGACGAAGAAATTACATGTGAATATACTTATATGATTGTATGAAACATTAGGGGGATTCGAACGATGATGAAAAAGAATCAGGTACTTTGGAGCGTGCTGACGGTCACTCTTCTTCTTTGTGTGACCTGTGTAAGCGCTATATCCTTTGCACAAAACGAAGCTGGTTACACCACTCAGAATTCAATGGTCACCTACTCGGTATTTTCCTCGTCTCGTGCATCGATACGGCAGCCTGCAGAATTCGAACCGATGCAGGGCGCCCTCATCCGTTATCCTTTTGGTATCTCCTATGACGTCATCAAGGAAATGGCTGAAGACGTCAACGTCGTAACTATTGTCGCAAGTGTCTCTGAGGAAAACACGGTTCAATCACAGTATCAAAGCCATGGGGTGGACCTTAGTCATTGTACCTATCTTATCGCACCAAGTGATACGTACTGGACAAGGGACTATGGTCCTTGGTTCATTTTTAATGATGATAATCAGCAGGGTGTCGTTGATTTTACTTATAACAGGCCACGTCCCAATGATGATTTAATCCCTGTTGAATTTGCAACCAACCAAAGCCTACCGCTTTATACTATGCCCCTGGTCACCACCGGTGGTAATTATATGACTGATGGGCAAGGGACCGCCATCTCAACGACCTTAGTATGGGATGAGAACTCAGGGCTTTCTCATGATGAGATAAATCAGAGGGTACATGATTACCTTGGAATCAATACCTATCATGTCGTTCCTGATGTGAACGGTGAATACATTG
>CAZGIV010000242.1:0-2469 GCA_964526175.1 uncultured Thermoplasmatales archaeon
TTCTCATAGAGCATGAATGAAAAACCAATAGCACCTATCACTCCAAAAATCAAAACAATGACATATGTTTTGATAATAACACCTCATAATAGGATATTAGAAAAATTTCCAAATAATCGCATTGTCAGACCCAGCTTGTTTTCCATCAAGGTCATAAGGCACTGCTTTAATGATATGGCGACCAAAAGAAAAACCAGTCCAGTTCCATTCATAGGGAGCTGCGTCATCGGTATACATCAGTTTGTTGCCGAGGTAGAACTCAACTTTTTGCAGCGGCTCAAGCTCTTTTGCCATAACGGTTATCTTTCCGAATGCGAAGGAAGTTCCTTGCTTAAAAGCAAAATAAAACGGCAAGAGATCCATTTTATACTCGTTATGAATTATTATCCCCTCCCGGTCCGGGAAGATAATATCCACAAGCATCCTCTGATTGATGAATGACCGTACCACCCCTTGAACACCACCGACAACCAGATCATCCAGATCATCCCCGTTAAAATCACCGGTGGCTATCGCTCCTTCTCGTAAGGAATCTAAATAGAACGTCCCATTTCCCACGTTAACTCCGGGAAGACGACAGACGGTAAAATAATCAAAAAATCCGGTATCATTCTGCATATAGAGAAATATTGAATCCCCACCGGAAAAAAGGAAATCCATTAGTCCATCATTGTTGTAATCTATCGCACACAAACATCCATAACCCGCAATAGGGTTGGTATAAAACGATGGATGTGGTGGGTGAAGAACAGCAACTTGAACAAAATCAGACTGATTAAAACACTCCTCCGTTCCATCATTTGGTACCAAAAGAACCCACCCGGAATCAAGGCTTTCTGCTTGAGTAACAATAAAATCAATGTCTCCATCGCCATCGAAATCAGCCGAAGAAAGACCCCAGCTCATCTCTTCACCAAAATCATAGATACCCACACCAGTAAAGGCACCAGATCCGTTGTTTCGATAGAACTCAACCAAGCCACTGTTGTCGCCCACAAGGAAATCGATATCACCATCGTCATCAAAATCCGCTGAACTCACCTGAGGGTTAATCCGTCGTTCTCCTCCCTCTGTTGGAAGAAGCCGGGTGATCTGTACACAATCACCAAAATTATTTGACCCGTCGTTTAATAACAGATTCACTGTACCATTCGTTTTCACATGATGCATATCTGTCTCGGAGTAGGTAAACAAAAGATCGATATCGCCATCATTGTCATAATCGCCTGCGTTTAAATCCGAGATGGAATGATAAAACGGAGAAAAGACATCATCCTGCGTAAAACCAACATCCCCATCATTATAAAAAATGGAGATTGTCGAATACGATGTCGCCCAAGAGACAGTAAAATCCAACAAGCCATCCTTGTTAAAATCAGCGGTGCTCAACCCCCAGGCAGTCTCTTCGAATTCAATAATATCCTTGACTTCAAAGAATGGTTCATACCGCCCTGGGAAATCAGGCCACCAATCGCTCCAACTCAGTGTATTATAACTGTATTTCTCCAAATCATCAGAAGTGGTGTCCACTAATGTTGCCGAAACTGACTTCTTGTTCAGGTATATGGGTTCAAGAGCTGGATGACGATCAACATGCCATACCGGAATACTGAACTTCGTTGAAAAGTACTGTATTTTTCCAGGGATTTTCCGAGAGAGATGACCCGTGTAATCATCCCAGTAGTTGCCGTTCCACTGCAAATAAGGAATGTGATGGGATAAAATAGCTTTAATCAAATCAAACGCATGCGCTATATTCATAGTAAACCCCGCATGAATGCTATTATTGATGAAATTGTTCCGGGTGATCTGATCCCCCCCTATGGATGTCACACTGGGAAATAAATAGAGTCCTACTTCATTGTTTGAGAAGGTGTTCCCGGAGACCGTGTTCAGACCGTACTGTGAATATTCAGTCGGTATCCCCCCAACGTATAACCCAGTATATGTTGCTCCAACCAAGATGTTGTTTACAATGGTGGAATGATATTCATGCAACCCCATACATTCATTTGGACCAATTTCTTCCTCTGTCGTATGTCTCAGAATGATGGTATTTCCTTTGAATGTATTGTACGCTCCCCATGAGTCTATTACTGCAGAGCTCTTTTGATACACAGTTGTCAAAAATATGTTGTCATTGATGCTGGTATAATTATTTTGATGAGAGTCTACAACAAAGTTTTGAAACGTGAAATTACTTATTGATACATTATCTGTATGTGATTGTATGTAAATTTCTGCGTTCACGGTTGATTCAACGATTGTAGTTTCCCTATTTTCTCCTATGATTTGAATCGCTTTTTCTATATAAATGCTAGATGTTGGGTAAGTTCCACTATAAACATAAACGGTGTCACCGTCACTTGCATTATCAATTGCATCTTGAATATTGCTATAGTTACCAGGTCCATTACCGCCAACAAATAACGTTTTTCCATTACTTTCTAAATATTTATTCGCATCTTC
>CAZGIV010000243.1:0-2455 GCA_964526175.1 uncultured Thermoplasmatales archaeon
TCTGCTTTTTCCTCGACCCAGGAATCTGCGCCTCGGAGATAGAGTGATCGGATGTCTGGTGTCGAGCAGATCGCATGGAGAAACGACAGCGGTTCTGCCTCCTGGTTGTTGGATCGTTCTAGAGCGGTTTTTAGTTGAATCGCTGATAACGGATCGATGTACAGGGACGATGTCCTGCTGCCAAACAAGGTGGCAAGATATCCAGTATTCATCTGTTCGATGAGTTGATTCTCCAGGAGAAATTCCAGTGCGACATCCACTTCTTTTTTAATGGTAAATTCATCGGTTTGATACGCATAAAAGGTACTCTGAATGAACGTGTACATTTCAGTTGCATCATGGACAAATTGTGTCGCGATTGCAGCGAGCAGGTGCATGCGTAACGCAGATTGACTGCCTAATTTTGAATAAATAGGTTCCGTATCCGCTAATACATAATTATAGAAAATCTGATCTCGTTGGTTACTATCTTTTGCAATCGTAATCGCGTCCCCTACGGTATCATACCGAGGCCTACCTGCACGACCTGCCTGCTGTTTATACTCAAGAATTGGTATAGGCGTCATCCCGAAGTTCCCATTATATCGCCATAAATCACGGATAATCACCCGACGCGCAGGGATGTTTACACCAGCAGCAAGCGTCGGGGTCGCAACGATGCATTTAATCCGATGGTCCTTAAACCCTTGTTCAACCAGTCGTCGTTGATTGCTCTCCAAACCTGCGTGATGGAATGCGACACCATTCTGAACGCTGGTTACCAATGATTGTTCAATACTAATGATTTCAGCTTGTTCGTGTTTCATCGAAGTAACCAATTTTTTTAAGTCTTTTTTTTCCTCTTCGGAGAGAAGACCCGCAACGACACAAGATAAACGAGCAGCAAGTGATACGGTGGATTTCCGGTTATTCACAAAAATCAGGGTCTGCCCACCATCTTTAAGAGATTCTTCTACTAAAAGCTCTAAAGCTTTTTTTGTATCACCAGGTAACTTTTTGGTTAAACCATCATTATATTTTATAACGTTATGAAAGAACACACCTTCTCTAAGTACAACGGGTCGCCAATCAGATTGGATGAGTTTTCCCCCTAACCAGTCTGCAAGTTCTACTGCGTTTTTAATTGTGGCAGACAAGGCGATGAGTTGCGTTGCTGGATTCAGGGCCTTAATCTGAGCAATGATCACTTCAAGAGTAGGGCCTCTTGTAGGATCATGGATTAAATGAATCTCATCAATGACCAGCACCTTGATTTTATCAATCCAATGCAGTCCATGTCTGAGAAGTGAATCAGCTTTTTCAGATGTGCAGACAATAATATCAAACTTCGAAAGACGAACATCAGATTCATCTAAATCCCCAGTAGAAATACCGACTTTTAATCCAAGCTCTTCAAAGGCTTTCAAATCTTCATACTTCTCTCGAGCAAGCGCGCGGAGGGGAACAATATAAAAGGCTTTTCCGCCCTCGTTTTTTAACCGCTGAACAATCGCTAAATACGCAACCAGGCTTTTTCCTGCTGCTGTTGGGATAGAGAGAACAAGATGTTCTCCTTGTAGCACATAGGGTAATGCTTCGGCTTGAGGAGGGTACAACTCGGTGATTCCTTGATTTTTTAAAATTTTCTGAATCTGAGGATCTAATTCTAATTGATCAATCTTCATATCTACGCTTGCAATAGAGAAAGAGCTTAATAAAGAAACATGTTATTCCTTTATTCAAATATTGTGGTGAATCTATGGGCCGAAGACAAACAATGATGGAAAAATATAAGATACAAATGAAAGCTTACCGGAAAAAACGAATGAAAAATGATAGTACTCCTTATTTACCGCCTGATGGCATTATTTTTGTTATTGATTCGTTAGACCCAGGTAAGAAAATACAGGCTACTGTGGTGAAAACCAAAGTAAGAAGTCAGCGGGAGGTCATTGAAACTCTCGCTTGTCCAATATGTAAAAATGAGATGCTTTGGGATACTAACTGGGAAGGGTTTATCTGTACAAAACATGGGAAAAAAGCAATCTATGAACTCGCGATAAAATAAGGAGAAAGGTGACAGGTATAAGTATACCTTTTTCCATTAGGGAATTGTGAATAGTTATGGTTGAAGAAAAAATCGGAATCGTAGAACATTTCTTCACAAATATTAACGTCGCCGCTATCAAAATAACAGATGGAGAGCTAAAAATTGGAGATACGGTTCATTTCGTTGGTGCTAATACAGATTTCACTCAGCATATTGATCGCATGGAGATCAACCGAGCTCCTATTCAAATCGCGAAAAAAGGTGATGCAATAGGAATCAAAGTGCAAGACAAGGTTCGCGAACATGATATCGTGTATAAAATTCCAAAAGGTGAAACAGCATGAAGGAAATGGCTGAAGTACGAGAGTTAAAAGTAGGCAGATATGTATTAATTGATGAAGAACCATGCAAGATCCAGAGTATTTC
>CAZGIV010000244.1:0-2447 GCA_964526175.1 uncultured Thermoplasmatales archaeon
TAGGAACATTTTATGATATATTTGGAAAAAATATCGTTGGTTCTGATTTTCTTGTCGCCATTTCCGTGTCGTTGATATTTTTATTTGGGGCGTTATCATTTGGTCAACCAAACGTGATTACTTGGATTATTTTTGTTTTAACATTTGAAAACATACTGTATATGAATGTAGTACAAAATGGGATTAAAGACGCGGACCATGATTATAAATTAGGTGTGAAAAATATCGCTCTTACCTTAGGTGTTAAGGTTCAAGATGACAAAATTTTTATTCCTCGTAGTTTTCAAGCATTTGGTCTTGGGCTTCGCCTCTTTTCTGCAGTTCTGTTTGTTGTGCCGTTTATTGTTTTTGAGTACAGTTATTATCTATGGCAAATGGTTCTGCTTGTTCTCTTCATTATTGCCTATTTATTTTTAGATGTAAAATTATTATCAATAAAAACCTTTGACCGCAATCAGATTAGGAAGAGGGAAGAGTATAGGAATTCAATCCTTTTTACGATATTCCCTTGTTCCAATAATACTATTTTCAATCGGAGGAATCCTTCGCTCCATTCTTTTAATACTTATACCAATAGTGTGGTATATTTTATTCACACCCTTACTCAAAGAGAAATTGTTTAAACCAAGAATGGAAAAAAATGAATATGAATTTCATAGGATAGAGTAATAATGAAATACGATGTAACGATAGTTGGGGCCGGTCCTGCAGGTTCAACAGCTGCAAAATTTCTTTCAGAAAAAGGTTTTAAAACTCTTTTAATCGATAAAGAAAAATTTCCGCGTGATAAACCGTGTGGTGGGGGATTGCCAATCCGTGTTCTACGGAGATATCCGTATATTGCCAATGAAAAAATAATCGAAGCGTATTCATCGAGTGGAACGGTTTTTTCACCGTCATTACAACATCAAATTGAAATCAATAAGGATACGCCATTACTGGCTACCGTTCTAAGAAAAAAATTTGATTTTGAGTTAGTGAAATATGCAAGAGAATCAGGTACTATTTTTCAGGAAGGAACCCCGGTTTCCGCTGTGCAAATCTCAAATGACAACGCACGGGTGATATTAAACCAGGGAACGGGGATTGATTCAGAAATTATTGTCGGTGCAGATGGAGCACATAGTAGTGTAGCAAAAAACACGGGATTACGTAAAATGGGAACAAAACCAGGGGTCTGCATTCTTCAGGAATTTGAAGTCGATGAAAAAATTATGGACGACTATTTCAAAAAAACTCGGCATTGTTATATTCATTCGAGATTTAGGAGCGTTACAGGGTATGGATGGGTGTTCCCTAAAAAGGAGCATTTAAACATTGGATTTGGTGTTATTCAGGTAAATAAAAACCAAGAAGAAAAACTCCATCTTCTTGATTGTTATCATGACTATATCGCACATTTAAAGCAGACGGGACTTATCCCACAACATCTGAAAGAAGTGTCAGTAAAAGGCGGGGCTTTACCAACACGTCCGCTAGAAAAAACCTATGGGAATAGACTTCTTCTCGTGGGGGATGCAGGGGGATTCATCAACCCGTTATCAGGCGAAGGACTTTATTATGCAATGACATCAGGGAAACTTGCTGCAGAGACAATAACAGAAGCATTAGAAAAAAACAGCACAACCGAAGAATTTTTATCCAATTACCAGACCATGTGGCAAAAAGATTTCGGAAAAGACATTGATCTTATATTAAAAGTCGTAAAAAGAGGAAGTATGGAGTACGCAGAGAGGGTGTTCAAGATAGCATGTAAAGATCCGATATTAACAGACCTTATAATGGGTGTCATCACTGGACAAACAAGTGTACAGCAATACAAATGGAAGATAGTGAGAAGATTTTTTTATAGTTCTTTGAAAAATCGTTTACACTTATAAAAAAAAATGGAAAAGGCGTTATAATGAATAAAAAAAAAGTATGTATCATCGGTGCCGGTATAGGTGGATTAACTGCTGGTGCACTTCTCATAAAAAAAGGGTATTCTGTTGATATTTTTGAAAAGGAAACGACCGTTGGTGGAAGAGCTCTCTCCATAGAAATGTCATCTCAAACCATAGATTCTTATAAACAGTTATTAACCAGATTTCATACTCATATTGCATTTTCAGAACCGGCACTTGAAGAGATTTTCACCAATAAAATGTTTGAGGGATATACTCTCGATCTTGGATTCCATATGATTGGAGGAGGCATCATTGAAAAACTTAGAAATATTATTATGGATTATTACGAAAATATCACGATATATGAATCACGCCTGTTTGAACAGAAAAACGGTCACTTTGGCCATTTCGTGACCACCACAGATAAAATAGCGATGTTACCCAATATTCTAAGACTCCTTCTTTCCGGTGAAAAAACAATGAATGAGTTAGATGCTGTTTCTATGACCGAGACGATAAAAAAGTATGGAAAAGGTAAAATGAAAACAGTTTTAGAAGTGA
>CAZGIV010000245.1:0-2445 GCA_964526175.1 uncultured Thermoplasmatales archaeon
AGTGGTCATTATATCTCTTTTGCCCAAACATACAAAAACTCTGATTCCATGTCAATTTTGTGTATCTCCAACATGACTTTATTAAACAAAACTCTGTAGAACGACGGGAGTATCAATGTAACATCGCCAACTCTGCAGCGAATGCAAGTACCCTTGTCGTACTCCCAACCGGCATGGGAAAAACCATCATCGCCCTTCTTGTTATCGCAAAAGAGCTTTCAACAGATAGAAACATCCTGTTCCTCTCCCCAACAAAACCGCTGGTAAACCAACATGCTCAATCCCTTAGTACGCTTCTTACACTTGATGATGCGGTCGCCGTCTTCACCGGTGAAGTCCCCCCAGAAAAAAGAATAATGCTCTGGAACAGCAAACGAATCATTGTCTCAACCCCCCAGGTGATAGAAAATGACCTGATTGCACGACGTTATGATCTATCAAAAATATCTCGTATTATCTTTGATGAGGCGCACCGTGCCGCAGGGAACTATTCCTATGTCTTTATCGCAGATATGTTCAAGAAACAACAAAGCAACCGACGCTGTCTTGGGATGACCGCATCCCCGGGAAACAACCTATCTGAGATTCTAGAAGTCTGTAAAAATCTTGAGATCACGAACATTGAAATTCGAACAAAAATAGACCCGGATGTGCGACCATATGTACATGATCTTGACATAAAATGGAAAGAAATACCCCTTCCTGCTGAATTCAGTTATACCTTACAACTCCTAAGGAAAGCACTCGCTGAACGGCTGAGCATCTTAAAAAACATAGGTGTCCTTGAGTCAGCGTCATTAGCACTTATTAATCGAAAAAAACTCTTAGAGGTTCAGCAGAAAATACAATTAGAGCTTCGTTCCAACCCACAACCAGCGCAAGCCCTTTTTAAGGCTGCCTCAGCACAAAACGCGGCCATGAAACTTATTCATGCTATTGAGCTTCTTCAAACACAAGGTGTCAATGCCTTAAGCAGTTATATCGCCCGAATGGTCACTGAAGCAGGTTCGAAGGGAGGTAGTAAAGCATCCCGAGATATTCTAAGAGACCCTAATGTTCTGGAAGCGATTGCTTATGTTAAATCACTGAAAATAGAACATCCGAAGATCCAAGAAATAATTAATATTGTAAAAGACCAACTCACTCTTAAAAAGGAATCAAAAATCATCGTCTTTACCCACTATAGAGACACCTCCCTTTATGTTCTCAAGCAGTTGGAAAAAATAGCATTCGCTAAACCTGTTCGATTCATCGGACAAGCTGGAAGAGAAAGCGATAAGGGTCTTACACAAAAAGAACAAATCGATATCATAAAACGATTTAAAAATGATGAATACAACGTTCTGATTGCTACCTCTGTCGCTGAAGAAGGGCTTGATATTCCGTCAACGGATCTTGTAGTCTTCTACGAACCAGTCCCCTCAGAGATACGTACTATCCAGCGAAAAGGAAGAACCGCACGACAAATGGCAGGAAAGGTCATTATCCTCATCGCAAAAGGAACACCTGATGAAGCATACTACTGGTCAAGCCGACAAAAAGAGCGAAGAATGCACCAAGAACTTGAAGTGCTCAGAACCGCACTTCGTAAAAAGCTCCAAGACCCTACCGCGGTGTACCACACGGCACTCCAACAGGAAAACCAGAAAAAACTCGATGAATATTCCAAAAAAACTCCTATTACAATCATTGTTGACCATCGAGAATCCCGTTCCCCGGTCATGCGGTTCCTCACCCAAAAAGATATCATCGTCGAACCTCAACAACTAGACGTAGGAGATTACATCATCTCCTCTCGCATCGGTGTCGAAAGAAAAACCGTTGATGATTTCCTGAACTCACTAATTGAAGGAAAACTCTTTGTCCAAATGAAAAACCTTCGTGCGACCTATTCCAGGCCTCTGTTACTAATTGAAGGAGAAGGGCTTCTTACGAAGAGAAACATTAGTCATAATGCTATCTTTGGGAGTTTCGGAGCAATCATCGTTGACTTTGGCATCCCTATAATCACTACGCATACCCCTCAAGAAACCTCAGATTTCCTCTCCATTATAGCACAACGTGAACAAAAAGAAGGAGATCGAGCGATCGCGATACGAGGTGAAAAAACAGCTCACACAATTGCTGAGCAACAACAATTCCTTGTTGAAGGCCTCCCTAACATCTCAGCGGTTCTTGCAAAACGCCTCCTGCAGCATTTCGGCAGTATCCGGTCACTTGCCAATGCATCCGAAAAAGACCTCTGTCAAGTGAATGGAATCGGCAAGAATATCGCCACAGACATCCTTAAAATACTCAACGCAGACTATCTTAAAGAGTAGCCCAAATATTTTTATCTTACTTTGTGATTACGGTCAAGTCTAGGGGTGAGTATTAATGCCCGATGATAATAAAAAAATTGATCAGATTTGTGATGGTTTAAATATGATTACTGAGGATAATTCT
>CAZGIV010000246.1:0-2409 GCA_964526175.1 uncultured Thermoplasmatales archaeon
CGCGATTTTTATCACGATTGCAGTGTTCTTCAACCTGTTTGCTATCAACATGTTCCTCCAGTATAAACGAATTGGAAAATGGAAGGATTATCTGTATGGCGAGCGTATGTATATCGTCCTGAGTCTGGTTGCAAAATCCGCTCTTGCCTGGCAGGTGTTTGCTGGTACTCTTAGACCTATGTAAGAAATAATCTGAATTATTGCTTCCGAGTGTTTTTTAAGACACAGCAGATATCAACACCCATGATTACCATCGACGGAAATCTTACTTTTTTAGATGTTCCGTATTATCAGCAGACTCATACAGCAACCTGCGGTCCTGCGTGTCTGATGATGGTGATGAAATACTGGGATCCGTCCTTAGAGCTTTCACGAAGATTTGAATTTCGGCTCTGGAGAAAGAGTTTTTCGTTCTTCATGTTTGGAGGCACATTTCAATTTGGATTAGCAGCAACTGCAGCAAGATGCGGTTTTAAAACAGAAATTTATCAGAAAAATCGGTTCTCAGCTGCCTATCCCAGATTACCTCAGTTGGTTACCCTTATTGAAAACATCGTTTCATATAAATCTCATCGGTTAAAAATACCCATCCGATATGGAGATGACACTATCGCAGTGATTGCTAATGCGCTAGGTAAGAAGATTCCTCCTATCGTTTTTATGAATCTGAAACCCCTCCTTGGTGAGAATGTCTTCCATTGGGTTGTCGTTACTGGTTTAGACAAGCAAAATGTGTACATCAATGACCCATATATCCCAGTAGGATTTCCATTAAAACAAAAGAAAGGATATGCGGTGACATTAGATATTTTTTCTCAGGCGATTGCGACCGAGACTGGGAGAAACCTGCGGCTTCCACCCTGTGTCATTTTCGTCTATAAATAGTATATCCTGTTAAAAAGGATTATTTAAGCTAAGGTTTAAATGTCAATAACCTTTTTTTTATTCTACATGAGGATTCTAATTACCGACGAAATGAGCATCAGCAACGCATTTACCTCATTTGATCGTTCGTTTCTCTATTCATTTTCATTTATTCCAACGATCATCACCGCACGACAGTTTGCAGCAGTTACTCCACCTTCACATAGCATCACCATCCAAGAAGGCAACAGAACGATCGATTTCAATGCCAACTATGATGTTGTCCATATCAATTTCAAAACCGCCCTTGCTCCAAGTGCATATGAGATTGCAGATATCTTCAGAAAAAAAAGAAAAATTGTTGTGTTAAGTGGCTATCATCCTTCTGCGCTACCTCAGGAAGCAAAGCAACACGCGGATAGCGTAATTGTTGGCGATGCAGTTACTCTTTGGCCTATTGTTATCAGAGACCTTGAAAAGGGGAATCTACAACCATTCTACACCTCAAGTAATTGCCCTGATTCATTAATACTGCCCTCAACACAGAAGATTACACTAAAAGGTCTTCAACTTACTAATTCTATTGAAGCGACGCGAGGCTGTCCGTACCGATGCGATTTTTGTCAAGATGCAAATATTCGTGATGGTGCGGTCTTTCGAGCAAGACCTCTCGATGATGTCATTGAAGAAATTTCTTCCCTTCAACAAAAAATCTTTTTTTTCACTGATTTTTCGTTAACTATTGATCTTGCCTATACAAAAGAACTGTTTCGTCGTATGCGTGGATTACGTAAGAAATTTATTTGTGGTGGCAATGTTGATGATCTGGCAGAGGAGGAAGAGTTACTGCGTCTTTCTCATGCAGCAGGATGTATCGAGTGGATCAGTGGATTTGAGACGTTTTCCCAAGAATCATTAAATGGTGCACACAAAAAGACAAACATTGTAGAGGATTATGCACGTGCCGTAAAAAAAATACATAAATATAACATGGCGGTGTTTGGGACATTTGTTCTTGGATTTGATGAGGATACCCCTGATATTTTTAACGTCATGCAAGCACATATTGGGGAACTTGGTATCGACGCAGTGAATTTTGCTATTCTGACTCCGTATCCCGGTACCCCTCTTTTCACTCGTTTAGAACAAGAAGGACGCATACTTACTAATGATTGGTCTAAATATGATAGGAAACATGTGGTGTTTCAACCACGTAATATGACTAAAGCGGAATTGGAAGAAGGATTTCGAAAAATCGCTTTGTATTTTAGTTCCATTCCTTATATAGGATATAGAACGGTACGGAGTTTGGGTCTTGGACCCTATCCTTTTATCGCGACATTTGCTGGAAACCTAGGACAATATATGAAAACCTAAAAGAAATTTTTTGATAAAAAAAATGGCCGGTTTTTGTTCTAGATATTACAGACTTCAGATCCGTTTTCGGTACAGATTTGAATCGTGCATTCAATAATGTTATATTTCTGTAATAAATAATCATTTATCTTTGAGATAACATCCTCTTGTTTTGCCTGCATCTTACTC
>CAZGIV010000247.1:0-2405 GCA_964526175.1 uncultured Thermoplasmatales archaeon
AATAATCATTTGTTTTTTTTAAATAAAATTATGCAGGGGAAGGGATTTGAACCCCAAAATACATGTAAAATTAAACCTTTACTCCTGTTGGATGTTAATTAATGTATATCATATGGTTCCTGTGCTGGATGCCAGTCAATTCTTACATATGGAATCTCTGTTATAGTTGGGAATGGAATTACGAATGCTCCCCATATTAATTCGGGTTTGGAATTTCCTCCCCAGTAATTATTTTTCCATGCCACAGAAAATGAATAATAATTATCACCAACGTCCGCTATATTTTCTATAAAATTATTTTCTTTAATAATTGAGTATTTTGCGCCCCATAGTTGTATACCAACAAGACTGTTTGTTAGATTATTTCTCATAATAACGTTCCCAAAGCCAGTATAAGACATTTGAATACAAATGGTTGCTCTAATGTTATTATTAGAAATAATGGCATTTTTAGTTTTAAATATAAAGATTCCTTTTTGATTACCTCCAATTATATTATTCTTGATTTTTGTTGTATCTCCTGGCTGAAGGGCAATACCTATTGAACAACTATTAATGATATTATTTTCAATTGTACAACCATTTGATTTCACATCAATTCCCACTTTATCCCAAACAGTAGCACTTACAGAGAAACCTGTTATCAATACATTATTAGCATTCACCAATATTATATCTTCAGCACCTATGCCAATAATATCTGTTGTCTCTTTATCTTCCCCTATCAAAGAAATTTGTTTCTCAATAATAAGATTCTCATTATATGGTGATGAGTCGTTATACACAAATATGGTGTCTCCATTGGTAGAGGAATTAATCGCATCCTGAATCCTCGTATAGTTCCCAGGGCCACTCCCCCCGACATATAGCCAGGTTCCTTTGGATGCTGATACTAATTTTTCGGCGTTCTGTGCTATCGTTGGAATGATGCAAGTTCCCACGAACAAGAGAATGATTCCAACAGCCAAACATTTCCTTTTCATAATTTTCTCCATTAATAAATTAAACAATCGAGTATTGTAGAAATTGTTCCTATTATCCTTAAAAGGAACGCAAAGAAATTCACAAGAAAATAACTATCAATGTATAATAAAGATACCATCAATGAAGCACCTGTAATTATTGTCATAATGGATAATATTATACATATCACAGGGAAATGCCATTCTATAGTATTTTCTTTCTCACAATCACACTCAGAACTCTTTAACTGAGTTATTTCTCCTTTCAGTGAAACATCCTTTTCAATAACTGCACTTATCTCCTGCTGTATTTCCTGATTATTGAATTGATACTGTTGAATCATTGACTGTATACTTGATTTACTGATAACCTTTGATAGAATCAAACCAATGAAATACATCCGTTTAAGTTGATTCTTTGTTACAATAGGAATCTCTGATGTCGGGAATATCCCTCTGCTCATTTGAGATTTGAGGATGATTCGTTGTATGTCCTTGTTATTGGTAATATCAACGATGGTCTGGAATAACAACTCTCTCTGGTTGACTGATTTATTTATTGCTTTTTGATTCGATGATTGAACAGTCTGAAATCCAATTACATTGTTTAACGATGCAAGAATAACGACAAAAACAGCAATGATACTTAATCCAATCAGAGGGTTTTTTCGCATATATTCACTCCTGCTTCATCATACATTAATCCTGATTAAGTTCTAATATGAGAAAATAGAAATTCGGAATATGAAAAGAACGGTTTCAGTATAGAGATTATTCCGAATATTCGATTCATCAATAATATATTCTGGATTAACTTTACAAAAAAACGTATAAAAACCAAAGAGGGGCATTCGATAGGAAGTTGCAAAAGGTAATTTTATTGTTTCGCCAGGTTCAAGACTAAAACCTCCAGTCCCTCCAGTAAACTTCCTTACCTGAATAAGTGGTAATAGACCGAAAGTTTTCCATCGAATAGTAACAGAGATATCAAGGTCTTTATCGTATGGAGTCGAAGCATTGCCAATGTTTTTCACTTGACATCTGAATTCTTCCTCATCAGGAGTATGACCTGGAAAAATCAACAAATCCTCAATAATCAAATCAGGCATCCCTTGACTTGCTGAAACGGGGATGCATGTTATCGACAAGAACAGCAACAAAACCAATATTAAGATGATATATTTCTTCATCTTGTTTCCTTCCCTACAGAAAAACAATGAATCCTTGGATATTTAAATCTTCGTGTGAAGGGAAAAATTATGCAGGGGAAGGGATTTGAACGCCTGGAGCGCTTTTCTTTATATTAACAACCGTCAAAAAAATATATTTCTAAGAACCTGCTCCAACGCAACAGACCTTTGAAAATCCTTTTGTAAAACGCGATATAGAAAACGTAGACGCGAAAACTATTCCAGATAATATCAAAACTCATTGAACAAGATA
>CAZGIV010000248.1:0-2365 GCA_964526175.1 uncultured Thermoplasmatales archaeon
TATGGTTACGTTAGCAGTATCAGTACCATTATGTCCATTACTGATTGTGTACGTAAAAAGATCAGGGCCATGATAGTTTGCATTCGGGGTGTAAAACGTATAATTTCCATCTGTCGATGAAGAGCCATTTGATGGTTGGTTAACCAATGTGATTGTTAAGATATCCCCGTCAATATCTGTATCGTTTGCCAGGACGTTGATTTGATTATTGATGGAATCTTCTAATACTGTCGAATAATCATCATGAGCTATCGGGGGGTCATTTACTGGACTCACAGTTATTGTTACGGTCGCTGTATCGTTTCCCCCTTGCCTATCGCTTATTGTATAGATAAAAGAATCTAAACCATGATAATTTACTATAGGGGTATAGTACGTGTAGTTCCCATCAGTTGATGAATTTCCATGAGATGGTTGTGTTACTGAAATAATTGTTAATGGATTATCCTCCACATCGGTATCATTCATAAGGACATTGATTTGGTTATTAATTGAGTCTTCAATCACTGTTGCGGTGTCATTTTTTGCTAGTGGAGGATCGTTTATAGAAGCAATGGTAAGCTGAACGGTAGTAATGTTTGAATAATCTATCCCGTCGTATGCTTGATACGTGAAACTATCTGTTCCGAAATAGTTTGAAGCGGGCAGGTAGACAAAAGATCCATTGCTATTGAAACTTGTAAGTGTTCCGTTGGATGGGTCTGTTACTTTGATTGCAGTTAGAACGTCGCTATTTTCATCGATATCGTTAATTAGTACACCTGGTGCTGATATTGACAGTGTTGTATCCTCATTTACATGGTAAGAGTCATTATAAGCAGTGGGTGGATTGTTCAACTGTGCCTGTGTTAAGAGTACTGCGTTATATGCATTGAGGAGGCCATATCCGTAATATGAGTCCCAGCCAGGGGCTCCTAAATCTACTGCCGATGATTCTAGTATATTTCTAATATCACCCGGAGACGTAATTCCCATGGAATAAATTAATGCGGCAACACCGGAGACATGAGGGGTCGCCATTGAAGTTCCTTGTAAAAAATAATAATCCCAAATATCATTAATTTTTGTTTGTTGTCGAATTCCATCAGGATTATTATCATTATTTTGGTCTACAGACGTATCACCACCTGGAGCAACCAAATCAAGACTTGAACCAAAATTAGAATATGGTGCCCTTGTTTTATCGTATCTTGTTGCTCCAACAGCAATGACATATGCATCATAAGCAGCTGGATAACTAACAGAATCATTATCATTTCCTGAAGCCGCTAGCACTGTGACTCCGTGAGTATAAGCATAAGCAACCGCTTCTTCTTCTGAAGTTGAGCCTGGACCTTCTGCACTATAGCTTATGATATTAGCTCCGTACTCAACAGCGTAATAAATACCAGAAACTATGTTTGCCGTCGTTCCTTCCCCTAAACTATTAAAAACTTTTACCGGCATTAAACAGGCATCGAATGCAACACCGCAAACACCTACATTATTGTTCGTACTTTGTGCTATTGTACCTGCCACATGAGTACCATGCCCATTATCATCAGAAGGATCATTATCATTATTAACAAAATCATATCCAGCTAAAATACAAGTCCCAGCCAAATCTGTTCCTTGGGTAATACCTGAATCAATAACCGCTACAATTACCCCCGAACCTGTTGAAATATCCCAAGCAGGTTCCATATTTATCCCGCCTTCACTAAGGTCATGCAAATTCCATTGGGAGTTGTACAATGTATCATTTGGTATCATACATAAATGGTCGATATAATTTGGTTCAGCATATTCTACGTTTGTATCATTATTATATAAATCGACCATTTCAAGAACAGTTTTATTATTAGGTATTTTTAAAAGTTGAAAACCAGAAAAATTATTTTTATATATGATGGAGGTGCCATATAATAAATTTATTTCATTTACTTTTTTAGATTTAATTTTATCATTAAATTTCACAATAATTTCATCTTGAATATATTTATTTAATTCTTTTTCTGATGATTGTTTTTTAATGTAATTGTTATTTCTTTCATTTGTTGAAAGTGGTAAAACCGTTTTTTCCAAAATGTTGAATTTATCATGTTTTAAGGATGCAACATTACTAAAGTTATAAAAAATAAGTAGTAGAACAAAAAAACATAATACAATTTTTTTATTCACTGTGCCTCCTCGCTATTATTTTGAAACAGTTATTTCTATAAAAATATATCTTAGTAAAGTATTTATCAGAGAACATGTTTATAAATTCGTTGTTTGTTTTTTATCCAATATAGATTGTGTCTTATACATTGTTTGAGTCAGTTATTTTCTGAATTATTTTATTCAACTTTCCTTCTGAATAATTAAGAATTATATATTTTTGTTT
>CAZGIV010000249.1:0-2342 GCA_964526175.1 uncultured Thermoplasmatales archaeon
TTCTCATAGAGCATGAATGAAAAACCAATAGCACCTATCACTCCAAAAATCAAAATAATGACAGATGTTTTGATAAGAACACCTCATATTGGATACTAGAAAAATTTCCAAATAATCGCATTGTCATTCCCTGCTTGTTTTCCATTCAAATCATAGGGGACAGCTTTTATTTTATACCTGCCAAAAGAAAGACTAGTCCAGTTCCACTCAAATGGAGCTGCGTCATCGGTGTACATCAATTTGTTACCGAGGTAGAACTCAACTTTTTGCAACGGCTCAACCTCTTTCGCCACAACTGTTATCCTTCCGAATGCAAAGGAAGTTCCTTGCTTCAAAGCAAAATAAAACGGCAAGAGATCCATTTTATACACATTTTGAATTATAATTCCTTCCCGGTCTGGGAAGATAATATCCACAAGCATCCTCTGATTGATGAATAACCGTACAACCCCTTGAACGCCGCCGACAACCAGATCATCCAGACCATCTTTGTTAAAATCACCAGTGGCTATCGCTCCTTCTCGTAATTGATCTGCATAGTATGTGCCATTTCCAACGTTTACCCCGGGAAGACGACAGACCGTAAAATAATCAAACCCCCCAGTTACATTCTGCATATAGAGAAATAAAGAATCCCCACCTGAAAAAAGGAAATCTATTCGCCCATCATCATTGTAATCCATGGTGCATAAACATCCGAAACCTGCAATAGGTCCTGCATAAAATGATAGTCTTGGAGGGAGAACCGCGATTTGGACATAATCAGACTGATTGAAACACTCCTCTGTTCCACTATTGGGCACTAATAAGATATATCCATCATCATAAAAAGGATCAATCCCTTGAGTCACGATAAAATCAATGTCTCCATCGCCATCGAAATCAGCGGAAGAAAGACCCCAGCTCATCCCCCCACCAAAATCATAGATCCCCGCGCCAGTAAAGATACCAGACTCGTTGTTCCGATAGAACTCAACCAGGCCACTATTATCACCCACCAGGAAATCAATATCACCATCGTCATCAAAATCCGCGGAACTCACCTGAGGATTAATCCGTCGTTCGCCTCCCTCTGTTGGAAGAAGTCGGGTGACCAGTATACAATCAATAAAATTATTTAACCCATTGTTTACTAAAAGATTCACGGTACCATTCTTTTTCTGTTGATTTATACTTTCAGAGTAGGTGAATAAGAGGTCAATATCACCATCGTTATCATAATCACCCGAATTTAAATCAGAGATGGATCTCACAAACGGTGTTGTGATCGTGTACACATCATCCCGTGTAAAACCACCATCCCCATCATTGTAAAAAATAGAAATTGTCGAACGTGTCCAAGGATCTGTTGCCCAGGAGACAGCAAAATCCAATAGACCATCCTTGTTAAAATCAGTGGTGGTCAAACCCCGGGCAGTCTGACCGAAATCAATAATATCTTTGACTTCAAAGAACGATTCGTATCTCCCTGGGAAGTCAGGCCACCAGTCACCCCAAGTCAAAGTTCTCTCACTATATTTCTCCAGAACATAAGAAGTAATGTCTGAGGTTGTCGAAACTAACTCCTTCTTCGGGTATATCGGTCCAGGGGCTGGGTGACGATCAACATTCCTTACAGGAATAATGAACCTCGTTGAAAAGAACTGCATTTTTCCTGGGATTTTCCTACCGAGATGGCCTGTGTAATCATCCCAGTAGTTGCCGTCCCACTGCGAAAAAGGAATCTTGTGATGGGTTGAAATGACTTTAATCAAATCAAATGGATGTAAAACCATTATAGTGAATCCAGCTTGGAGGCTATTGTTGATGAAATTGTTCTGGGTGATGAGGTTTTCCCCTATGGATGTCACGTCTGTGCTTAAAAAAAGGCCTACTCCGTTGTTTGAGAAGGTGTTCCCGGTGACCGTATTCAGGCCGTACTGCTCATCTTCAAAAGGTGTCCCTCCAATGATTAACCCTTCACTTGTTGCTCCAACCAAGGTGTTATTCACAATGGTGGAATGATATTCAAACGGCCTCATACATGTTTTAGGGCCGCATTCCTCTTCGGTCGTCGTATGTCTCAGGATGATGGTGTTGCCTTTGAATGTATTGTACGATCCAGACGAGTCTATAACTGAAGGATTTCCATAATAAATGGTGGTCAAGAATATATTGTCACTGATGCTGATATTATTGTTTTGATGAGTCTCTACCCTAAAATTTTGAAACGTGAAATTACTTATTGTCACATTATGTGAATTTGGTTTTATATAAATTTCAACATTTGATGATGATTCAACGATTGTTATATTTCTATTTTCTCCTATGAGTTGAATCGCTTTTTCTATATAAATGCTAGA
>CAZGIV010000250.1:0-2274 GCA_964526175.1 uncultured Thermoplasmatales archaeon
AAAAAAGAGTACAGGTTTCTTGATGGAGATGTGTTCTCACAAATCATTTTGGAAGCGCTCTGGAAGAAAATCACCACGGAAAGCAAAAAGCAGTCATGAGAGGAAAAGGGAAGTATAGTCTGGGGGGGGAAGGTAGATGGAAAAAGAGTACGTCGGGAATTCATCTACCAATTTCACATAATGTTTTAACTGACTAAATCATGAGACAGTTCTATTCCTGTTTTTCCCTCGGTTATTGCTTTGCCGCATTCCATAGTTTTCAGTTGATCAAACCACCAATCAATGTTTTTCCGGATTATAGAACCATGTTGGGGACAGATCATATTTATTTCCAATGGTTCGACCTTACTGATAAAATTCATGACAGCTTCGTTAGATGCCATAGTTGGTTCCATAAATCGTTTCACATCATCTAAATACTGCTGTTGATCCAACAGGTCAGCGTACAGTTTCCATATGATATTGAAAGCACCAAAGATGTCACTTGAAAACAGGATTTTATTTTGCTCATCATAGGTTACCATAGCCATTGGTGAATGGCAATACGGTGTTAAGAAAAATCGTAGTTTTCTCCCGGTTTTAAAGGTTATTGTCTGGTTATCACCGTCTATTGTTTCTGAAAAAGAGCTTATGCCATAATGTCTGCAAAAAAGAGCGGCACGTGTAGTGGTCACCACAAAAAGTGTTGTAAGTTTTTCAAATGCTGACGTGCTTCCACAGAGATCAGGGTCCTGATGGTGAAGGACGATATATTTCAGATTTGTAATAGGAATAACTTCCTCGACTTTTCTTTTAACAATCTCAAAATCTACCATGCTTCCCGGATCAATCAAGACTGCTTCGTTTGCTTCAACTATTAAATATGGGTTGGTGCGAGCCCAAATCACATCTGTATTATATCCAACCCACCAAACATTTGGAACTATTTCTATTGCATGATCTAATTCATTCCGTTCCATGACTCATCCTCCTATCTTTTTTTGTTTTTCCCTTTTGAGATACATCTCATCCATTCAATCACCACAGCATTACATCAGCAATTCATTTAAAATTGTTTTCCCGAGATCATCAGCATAGGCTCTGCGCTGTTAATCATAGTTCTGCACTTTTATTCGGTGGTTTTAGGTAATTTAAGTGCTCAGCCCTATATAGGTAGAAATAACCATATTTGTATGTTACCTATATTTTATTCTTTTTCTCGTAATGGATACTAATTAAAAATATCTTGTTTGGAGAATACTCTTTCAATATTCGTTCTCATCTATTGCTGTATCGTCGGGTTATGTATGACGATAAGTGAAGTTACTTCTGTATATCATTCTGTCATTAATCAGGTAATCATGATGTGAATCTGGAGGGGTTCATAGGGAGAAGAATAGGGCACTCATCACAAAATATGATTAGTGCGAGGTATCTTTCTAAAAAAAACAGATAGCCAGAGAATTACTTACGATATTGTTTGTACTCTTTGAAGTATCGTTTGAAAAACCACAGGATGAAAATATTCTCATCTTTTTTCAGTTGGCTTCGTTCGAGGGCGGTGTAGTAGCTTTTTCGTTGTGTGTAGGGGATGATGAGCATCGGATATCCATTCTTGTTCAGCACATAATTCATGAGGAGCCGTGAGATACGACCGTTGCCATCTCCAAATGGGTGAATCGTGACGAATTTGAGATGGGCAAGTCCAGCGAGTTGTACTGGGTGGAGTGTCTTTTTATTCTCATGATACCAGTCAAAGAAGTTTTGTAATAAGAGATCGAGTTCAATGGGAAATGGTGGGTGAAATTTACTTCCGGATATTCCGACGTGGTGCTGTCGGATTTTTCCTGCGGTATCCGGTTTTGTGTCTTGGAAGAGTTGTTTATGCCAATACAGAACCGTTGATACTGTCATTTCTTTTTTGTAGGTGAGCATGTCGATGAAGACTTTTTTATGTGCCTCTGTTTCTTTGATGTCTTCTACCGGTCGTTGTGATGGTGATATCCCTCGTTCGAGGAGATCTGCGGTTTCTCTGAGTGTTATTGTTGATCCTTCGATCCTGTTCGTGTTATACGTGAATGTTGTCGCGAATTGTTCTGTTTGTTTTTTTTCTAGGGATAGCGGGATGTTTCTTTTTTCTTTTATGAACTGTTCTTTGATGGTGTCGAATCTGTTGAACCATGTTTCTTGGTAGAATTCTTTCTGGAATTCCTCTTTTATTTTTTCGATGTTTTTCGGAAGGGTTGGGCCTAGATATTTTTCTTTTTTATTGATTTTACCGTTTTTTCTGAAGCT
>CAZGIV010000251.1:0-2260 GCA_964526175.1 uncultured Thermoplasmatales archaeon
ATCAACAAAGACCCTGAGGCGTTAATCTTTAAATCCGCTGACTATGGGATCGTCGGTGACCTCTACGAGGTTCTGCCGAAGTTGACCACAGCGATAAAAGAAAAAATAGGGTAACGAGCTTAAATTTCCTCCGATAGAATCATCGTTCATTTATCTGGATCACCCTAGGGTAGGGAATGGATATGAGTAGAAACAACGATGTAAAACTTATTTCCCAACTTCCGAAAGAAAAACTACCTGACTACATCTTTCTGCAGCTGCGGAACCTCTGGGCCGTGGATGGATTATATTTCCTTGGAATCGAAGAAACCTCAGGAACAGAGGTAGCCACAAAGATTGATGCACAGGTTTGGGCGGTGATGGGGAAAATCGAGGCACGAAAACTCAAGGAATTCCTGGGGATCACCAAGACCGATATCCCGTCCATGATGAACGCATTGCAGTACTCAGCCTGGGCTCTTGATCTTGAAGACAAAGAAGTCATCGTAGAGAAAGACCATGCTATGATCAGAAACGTTCGCTGTCGAGTCCAAAACACGCGACTCAGCAAAGGACTACAGGAGTTTGGCTGTAAACCAGTTCGTTTTGGGTTTCTCAAAGCCTTTGCAAAAGAATTTAACCCAGACATTGTTGTGAAATGCATCATCTGTCCACCAGACCCTCACCCTGAGAATCTCTGGTGTCAGTGGGAGTTCATCTATAAGGAGTAATGAGGTATGAAAACATCAAAAGAGTATAAAGAAAGCCTTCGAAAGATGCGACCAAATATCTACAAATTCGGAGAACTTATTAAGGATGTCACCACCCATCCTGCGACAAAACGAACCATTGAAGGACATGGGCAGATTTTTGATGCGGCACAAAAACCAGAATTTAAAGATATTCTTACGACGACGTCTCAGTTCTCCGGGGAACCCATTTCACGGTATCTTTCCATCATAAAAGGCCCTGAGGATATGATCGCAAACGTGCGGATGAAACGACTCATGTTCAATTTAACGGGGACCTGTACTGGTGGACGATGTGCTGGGTTTAATGCGATTAATGCGATGTGGGCAACGACTTACGACATGGACCATGAGCTAGGGACCTCCTATCATAAACGACTGCAGACCTGGTTGAAAGAAGCGCAGAAGCAAGATATCACCTTAGCTGGTGCACTCACGGATCCGAAAGGAGACCGCTCAAAAACACCATCGCATCAATGTGACCCTGACCTCAGCTTGCATGTTGTTGAACAGCGCAATGATGGTATCGTCGTACGAGGTGCGAAAGTCATGATCTGTGGAGTCGCTGCCTCAAATGCGCTCTTCGTTATGCCAGGGACCGGGTATAAAGAAGAAGATAAAGAGTACGCGATCTCTTTTGTCATCCCTCGCGATGCTGAGAACCTCACTGTTGTAGAGACACGACGACCCAGTGATACCAGAGAGCAGGAGGACGGATTCGATGCACCCGTTGATATCGGGGGGATCACGCAATCATATCTTCTGTTCGAGGATGTCTTTATCCCAAACGAGCACGTGTTCATGTGCGGGGAATATCAATACTCCATGAAAGCGGTCATGAATTTTATTGCCCCATATCGTGCCGCGATTGGTGGGTGTGTCGCAGGACAAGGAGACGTCATGGTTGGGGCTTCTGCACTCATGGCACGGGCAAATGGGCTATCAGAAAAAGTATTCAAAGATAAAATCACCCAGATGACGATTAACAATGAAACCACGTTTGGTATGGGAATTGCCGCAGGTGTTCTTGGGACGAAACATCCTTCCGGGGTATGGATCCCGAACGCCATGCTCTCCAACGTCAATAAGGTTCATGTCGCAACCCTTCCCTATGAAACCAAGAGACTTGCGCAGGAGATAGCAGGTGGCATTGCTGAAACAGGGTGTCTTCCTTCCTGTAAGGACATCAATGACCAACGATATGGAAAGCTGTTGAAAAAATACCTTCAGGCAAATTGCTCTGGTGAGACGCGAGCAAAGATCGCTCGGTTAATCGAATGGCTCACGATTGGTAGTGGCGTCCCCGGGTGTATGCATGGGGGCGGTTCTCCTGATGGCGCAAAACTGGTCATCAACGCCAGCAGCGATATAACCCATAACATCGAGCTTGCGAAACGCCTGGCGAACATCAAAGAAGATATCCAGGTTGAGACAAAGAAAAAATAAAACGAAAAGTGGGCCTGTCCGAATTTGAATCGGAGTCTCTAGCTCCCAAAGCTAAAAGGATGGACCAAGCTACCCTACAGGCCCCG
>CAZGIV010000252.1:0-2223 GCA_964526175.1 uncultured Thermoplasmatales archaeon
ATTAACAATTGTTAACGTAGAGAGGTGTAATTGTTGATGAGTGAATCTTTTTATTCTTTCCTCCCAAATCCTCATCAACAATATACTTCCCATTAATATTATTTATATTTCTCATTGAGGGAAGAATTGAATTATTGAGAAAGATTCAACCAGGACATGAGATGACTGTAACAATTGGAACAGACGACAACTCTATTGCATGCAGTAAGAGAATTCCCATCGTAAATACAATCGAGTTGTACTACGTAATATGATTTTCCCCCGATGTCCGCATTACATTTTTGACATTTCTTTTCATACTTGGTTTTTTTCAATTCACTTTCATTCATCTTTTTTCACCTTCATTTTTTTATCGTTGGTCACAAATCTTTCAATCAAGAGATAGATGTTAATTGAGAGAAGGGGGACAAAGAGAAAAAATAGATATTCTTCTATCGGTAATCCGAAAAGATTCCCGAGTATCTCACTCTGTGAGAAGACCCACAGCCCCATACGAACCGAGACTTGATCCCAGAGAACCGCGATGAAAAATAAGACAAGTAGCGCGATGCACAGTGCTTTCAGATGTATTTTTTCCCTATTCAAATAGAGAAGAATGATATTGGGAACCACAACAAAAACACAAAGAAGCTGGAGATACAGATACATGAAAAAAAGAATAGGGATATCTTATAAATATTCATCTACCACGAATAGAAAGATTGTTCCTTTAGTTTTCCTTCTAGTTTCCTTATGGTCATCCACTCAACATAGTTCTAAAAAATTTCTTTTAGGAATACTACCAAAAGAAATAATTTCAAAAAGGACATGATTTAAACCATAGGAGCGAATACTACAGTAGGATCGTGACCATCTATGAAAGCAGTGGTAAAACAGATAGCAGGTTGCTCGTTTATCGGAAAAGCAGATAGCAATCATTGGACACCAATCGACAGTAAGCAAGAGTTCGCAGGATCTGATGCTGCGACACGCCCAATGGAGATGGTGTTGCTCGCACTGGGGGGTTGTACTGGATGCGATGTTATTTCAATATTAGAAAAGAAAAAAGTTCGATTAAAGGATTTTGAAATCCATATTGAAGCAGAACGATCTGAGACTCACCCCAAGGTGTTTACGAAAATTCATCTCGAATTTGTTTTCACTGGTAACGGATTGAACCCGGTGCACCTCGAACGAGCAATTGAGCTTTCACAACAGAAATATTGCCCAGTGTCCGCGATGCTTAAATCAACGGTACCAATCACCACATCGTATCGAATTATTGACGAGACACATGAAGACCAACCATAATGGTCCTAGTTATTCGTCTACAACCCGTAGAATCTCTCGTTTAGCAAGACAGACATACGCTCTCCACTCTCCATCAATAATACTGGAAGAATCGTATGCAATGGCGTAACTATCCCTATTCGCGTAATAAAAATATGGGGATTATGTGCAACAATGAGTTGTTACTGACTACGCATCTTTTGCTTTTTTGATCTGATGCTCGATTGCGAGGAATGCGTTTCTCATTGCTTGCATCGGACCGTATCCCTCTTGGGTCGCATAAAAGGCACCTGGTTTTCCGGTAAGTTTCATTTCACAGACAACGCGAAAGAGCCCTTGTTTGATTTCTTTATGCTGTTCAAGGGAGACATGAAGATAGCCTACTTTAAGAAATTTTTCATAGTTTTTAAGGAATTCTTCCCTCAAGAACTGGACAGTTTCTTCTTTGTTGAAACCTTGTACTTTGCTATTGCGGTGATGGAACTGGATAGCAATAGTTTCTTCTTTTTCAAAGCCTGCGTATGGCGCAAGGAATTCCTTATGAGTAACGATACCGTGCAAGTGGTTTTCTTTTCCTATGAGAATCCCTGGGAGTTCTGCTGTATGCATCTTGGTGTGAGCATCCTTAATTGCTGTATCAGGCGATAAAAGCAAGGGTTGTTCCTGCATAATTGTTTTTACGGGGAGATCGAGTTTCTGTCTTTTTTCTGGTTCAAAGTCGTCACGTCCTTCGATATTACTATGCGCATGGAGAACGTTGTTAATGAGAGTGTCAATAGTAACAGTACCGACAACGGTCGTATGATCAACAACTGCGAGATATGAAATATGTTCCTGTCGGAATAAATGAAGGACTTTACCAATGGTCTCATAAGGACTGATAGAAAGGGGGTTCGTACACATGATGGTTTTCACAGGCTGTGTTCCGATATTTTGTTCAGTGAGTTTTTTAAT
>CAZGIV010000253.1:0-2193 GCA_964526175.1 uncultured Thermoplasmatales archaeon
GAAGGTCGAATCAAGCCGACAGAAAAACTCCTTGAGATTGCGAATTCCTGTACTCTGTGTGGTATCTGTGATAAGCAGTGTAATTTTACCACACAATTACGACCGGAGAAAGTTGCAAAGGCGATAAAAGATTACGTCAATAATCTAGATAAGAGCGAATTTCAGAATGTTCCGGAGGATGATATTCTCCGTGGATTACGTGAGATCGTCGGAGACGAGTGGGCAACAAACGATCCAAATATTATCGTCTCATATACGAGATCAATAATTCCTCCAGATGTAGAATTGAATTATTATATTGTCATGCCAGAAAGCACTGAGCAGGTATCAAAAATCATCAAATTCGCAAATAAACATAATATTCCTTTCATGGCGCGAAGTGGCGGAACAACGTGTTCAGTCACCGCGTCATACGTTTTAATAAAAGCTTTTAGCCTGGATCACGGTATTGTTATCGATCTTTTACGACTTAAAAAACTTGAAATTCATCCTGAAAGTTCTACAGCAACTGTTGGTGCAGGAGTCACCACGTTTGAACTCCAAAAAGTAGCCTATACTCATAAATTAAGAGTGCTTGCTGCAGAGGCAGGGGCTCATTATTGTTCCAATATTGCAACCACCGGCATCATTTCTACATGGGGAAATAACTATGGTAGTTTTGCAGATAATTTTGTTGATGTCACTCAAGTCGATGAAAAAGGAATTATTACAAAACATAGTGATATAGGTATCTTAAATCCCTATTCTACCGAAACTGGTTTTGCTAATGTTACGATGACTCCCTCAAAAATTATTACTGAAGCTATTGTGAAACTACATCCTATTTTTAATGATGAAGTTGCTATTTTTGTCCCCTTTACTCACTTAAAGGACGCTCTGAGTATGTTATTAAAACTTGGGAAGCGTGATGTCGGGTTATCCCTGGCTGTTCTTTCTGCGAAATATCTTGCTGAGTTTCTCAGTCCAACATTTCAGATTTCTAGAGACTTTGAATATATTTGTAAAAACTATCTGAAACTTAATTGGGTTGTATCTGTCATTGGTACGAAAGATGATCAAAAAATCGTTGAGGAAATGGCTGAATACACGATGGATCAATCGTTGATAAAGAGTTTAATCTTGGGTGCACCACGGTTTTCTGTTTTGAAGGATAGTGAATTTTTAAGGATACTTTCTGAAGAAGATGATCCCCTTAAAGCTCTCTTTGCGGGACCCATGAGAAAACATTTGGAAAAAAGCCTGGATCCTTCACCTGAACAAGTGGCGAAAGTGTATGATACAGATTTACAGGATTTTTTCAAAAAAGTGTATTCTAAACCAGAAATGACAGATGTTGTATGGCTTCATGCATTTCGAATATTACCTACGCGAATGTTAAGGCAGCGGATGTTTTCGGGACCTGGAGGATCGATATGGAGCGGTGACATGGATCACATTTTGAATTGGATTCAGATGTTCGCTGATGTTGGTGATAAATATCAGTTAGAACATTCTCTTGGATTTATTACTCCTTTGGATCATGGAAATTTTTTGTATATGGAATATGATTATTTTTTTGACCATAATGATCCTGAACTCGGTCATAAAATAGGTAAAACATTTATTGAGACGATGGAGCAGTCCTATGTAATGGGGAAGGTAATCACACTTCTTGATTATTTGTTTAAAGGGATGTATCGGAAAGAGCATGTTCTATATCCTATACCTGAGGGAATATCAAAAGAAGAACAAGTAATGTTTAGAGAACTACTTGAAAGTACATTAGGGGGTGAAGAAACATGGTAAAATTTCTTTCAGAGGAATGGATTACCTATGGTAAACAATTTATGCTTGAAAAAATCGATCCAGCAAAAGATCTGAAAAATCTCACAACATCATTACTATGTGTTATCGAGAATGTTCCTCCCAATGAAACAACAATGAATTTATATTTGGAGTTTCAACAGGGAAAATTAACAGACCTTATCGTCAATACTAGTGATACATTTACGGAAAAAGAAGCAGTGTTCGTGATAACAGGGCTCTACGGGACATATAAAGATATTATCAAGGGAAATATGAGTTTGTCAATGGCTCTTCTCAAAAACAGATTGAAACTAAAGGGAAGTAAAATAGAGGCACTCAAATTAATAAAACCAATTGATGTTGTTATTGATTCTCTACGGAAAATCACCGATGAATTTGAAGAATGAA
>CAZGIV010000254.1:0-2191 GCA_964526175.1 uncultured Thermoplasmatales archaeon
AGAAGCGACGGTACTACCCTTTATGCAACAAGAGACATTGCATATCATCAATGGAAAGCACATCATGCTGATCTACTCATAAATGTTCTTGGAGAAGATCATAAACTAGAATCAAAACAGGTTCGAGTGGCTCTTGAGCTTTTACAAACCAAGATTCTTCCAAAGGTTGTGTTCTATGCATTTGTTTCGTTGCCTGGGGGGAAAATGTCTACACGACGTGGGCGTGTAGTCTATCTTGATGAATTAGTTGACGAATGCGTTGAGCATGCCTTCGAAGAAGTTAAAAAAAGAAGAGCCGATGAACTTTCAGAAACACAAATGAGAGAAATCGCAGAACTGGTCGGTATCGGTTCTCTGCGTTACAACATTATAAAAGTTCAACCAGAAAAAGACATTGTATTCACCTGGGAAGATGCATTAAATTTTGAGGGAAATGCGATCCCGTTTATCCAATATGCTCATGCAAGATCTTGTAGTATCCTATCAAAAATAAATACGAAAGATCATTCCTTTGAACCCCCTTTATTAACGCATACCTCTGAAATTTTACTTATCAAAAAACTCTCTCAATTTCCACTCATTATTGAAGACGCATGTGATAGTTGCAAACCACATCTAGTCGCAAACTATCTCTTTGAAACCGCTTCTATCTTTAATCAATTTTACCGTGATTGTCCTGTACTTTCTGAGGAAAACCCGGCACTTCGCTCCTCACGACTTGCCCTTGTATATGCAACCAAAATTGTTCTTCACAATGCTCTTGATATATTAGGGATCTCCGCTCCTAAGGAGATGTAGATGGACTATAAACTCATCAACTGTGAATCCGTTATTAAGAAAATAACGAAGAAAGATACACTTTTTCATGGAGATTATTGTATCGATCCTTATCAAAATTGTGAATTTGGATGCCAGTACTGCGATTCTTCTTTTGAGAAAACAGTCTATGTTAAAGAAAATATTAGAGATATATTGAAAAAAGAATTAGATACATTATCAAATGGAAGAATCATTATTGGATCCGTGCATGACCCCTATCAGAACACCGAAAAGAAATTTAAACTCACAAATGCGGTTCTTCAAATATTAAAAGAATTTAATTTTTCGTGCCATATTCTTACAAAATCTCCTCTAATTTTAAGAGATATTGATCTTCTCTCTGAGCTTAATTGTATGATAACTGTAAGTATGTCCTCTCTAAATGACCAGGTTGTTAGTATTTTTGAACCAGAAGTCCCGTCTCCAACTGATCGCCTTCAAACGGTTCACACACTTCGTAGTCATGGTATCAATGCAGGGGTAGCGTTGATACCGATTTTGCCCTATATCGTTGAATCCGAGTTAGAATCTATTGTCAAAGCAGCCCATAATGTCGATGCACAATATCTATTGCACAAACATCTAGAGTTAAAAGGGGATCAGGAACGTCATTTTAAACAACAGATAAAAGCTCATTATCCACATCTCCTATCAAAATATGATGTACTTTATGAAAATAATTTCAACCCGCACGAAGAATACATTCAAAAGATAAATACTACCCTGGAACAATACTGTAAAAAATTCAATATTTCTGAAAAAATTATTCGATAACCAACATTCTAATAAAATATTTATTTTTTCTTTTTTTGTTTTACCATTTTATCAATAATTGTTTTCTCATCAGAGTCTGTAGCATACTGTTCTTTTACTAGATGTTTTTTTCGTTTTAATATTTCATCAATTTTTTTCTCATCGGCCTGTATAAAAATGCGTTCCTCGTCCTCTTTATCCCTTGATTGAGCTGGTCCTACTTCTTCTGTTAGGTCAATAGACATATTGTTTGGTAATGGAGCGATTCGTATTTCTGAAGAACGATGTGAATAATCTGGTGTATCTGTTTCAGGAGAAATATCGACATCTTGGATTTCTTCTCTTTCCTGCAACTGAACTTTGTTGCCTCCGATTAGTTCGAAGGCTTCGGTGATAAAATCAATTTCATCGCAGGTGGGAAACCAGCTGATTGATTCGTTTTCCTCTGAAAAATTGGGGGCGTTTCTATCAAATTGAACACTTAAAACTAAGCTTTTTGATTCTAGATCTTTTTGTATTTCCAATGAAATAAAGATATTTTCGTTTTTCTTCATGGTGCACCCATCAGGTTAGATAAAAAATCATATCATCTATGAGAATTTATACTTTTCTTTTTCTT
>CAZGIV010000255.1:0-2183 GCA_964526175.1 uncultured Thermoplasmatales archaeon
ATATTTCAGAGATGGGACCGTATACGTTCGGGAACCTTAAAGGATATGAACAGTTCGCAAAGGAAGCGCAGAAAGGCGATATCGTAGTCGTCGGTAAGAATTTTGGTTGTGGGAGCTCCCGTCAACAGGCGGTTGATTGTTTCAAAGCCCTGGGAATAAGCGTGATTGTCGCTGAATCATTTGGTGCTATCTATGAGCGAAACGCCATCAATAGTGGCATGCCTATCCTTGTCGCTGAGGGTATTTCAAAAAAACTGCATGATAAGGACAGTATTTCTATTGATTTTATGACAGGGGTTATAACAGATAAAACTCAGAGAAAAACATATCAAGGTAAACCATTTTCAGAGGCACAAAAAGAAATCTATCTCCATGGTGGTCTGTTGGGAAGGTAAGCTAAGATGAACATGACATTTGCAGAAAAAATACTCGCAAAATATGCTGGTGAGAAAACAGTTACGCCCGGTCAGATTGTGACGGTACAACCAGATCATCTGCTGATGCATGATAACGCAGCACCAATTATTTCTAAGATCCAACCTGAATTAAAAGAGTATGGCATCTATAGCAAGGATTTACCAGTCATTGTCCTTGATCATGTGATCCCTGCAGCCGCGGAAAAAAATGCGCTGCAGCATAAACAGATCCGTGAGTTTGTGAAGGCCTATAAGATAAAATATTTTTTTGACGTTGGATATGGTATCTGTCATCAAATTGTCATTGAGAAAGGTCTTGCGTTACCTGGGACACTTTTGCTGGGGAGTGACTCCCATACATGTTCCTATGGCGCGGTGGGTGCGTTTTCATCTGGAATTGACCGAACTGAGGCAGCTGCTTTGTTGCTTACTGGTGAGACGTGGCTAAAGGTTCCGCAGAGTATCAAGATAACCTTGAAAGGACATCTGGAGAGCGGGGTGAGTGCAAAGGACGTGATTTTATCGATAATTGGAGATGTTTCTGCAGCTGGTGCTGATTATTGTTCTGTGGAGTTCCATGGGAGCGTTTCGCAATTCTCCGTAGAAGAACGCTTTACGATGGCAAACATGGGGGTGGAGATGGGGGCAAAAAACGCGGTATTCCCTGTTGATGCGGTGACGATGCAGTACCTTTCGTCCATCGGTATCCCAAAATCGAAATATAAACCAATGAACCCTGATGCTGATGCGACATACGAACGAGAACTTACCTACAATCTTGCCACGATCGGACCGGTCGTTGCTGTACCACATGGTGTCGATAAAGTAAAACCAATTAAGGAAGTCGAAGGTATCGGCATCCAGCAATGTCTTCTTGGAACCTGTACGAACGGACGGTTATCTGATTTGAAGATTGCCGCGAAAATTTTGAAAGGAAAAAAGGTGCATCAAAACGTACGGTTGTTGGTTCTTCCTGCGTCTCGAAAAATATATCTTGATGCGGTACAAGAAGGATACATCAAAACGTTTCTTGAAGCAGGGGGAACGGTTCTTCCGCCAGGGTGTGGACCATGCTTAGGTGCACACCAGGGTGTGCTTGCCCCTGGTGAGCGGTGTCTGAGTACCTCAAATAGGAATTTCAAGGGACGGATGGGGTGTAACGAAGCAGAGATTTATCTGGCAAGTCCGGCAACCGTTGCGTTATCCGCGGTGGTTGGGAAAATCACCGATCCTCGAAAGGTGGTGCGAAAATGACGATCTGGAAATACGGAGACAACATTAATACGGATATGCTCTTCCCAGGGAAATATACCTATACCTGTAGTACTGCTGAGGAAATCAGACCACATCTCCTTGAGGATTTGGATCCTTCGTTTGCGAAAAATGTTCAAGAAGGCGATTTTATTTTTGCCGGGAAGAATTTTGGGTGTGGAAGCTCGCGTGAACAACCGGTTCTAGGACTGAAAGCAGTTGGTATCGTTGCAGTTGTCGCAGGGAGCTTCGCTCGGATCTTCTACCGGTCCTCTATCAATCAAGGTCTGTTGCTTATTGAATGTCCTGAGGCGGTGAAGGCCTATACGCAAGGAGATAAGGTATGGTTAGATGTTGAAAAAGGGACGATTTCGGTTGGTTCGAGTACCTTTTCGTTCCCAAAGCTGCCGAAAGAAATCCTTGCGATCCGTGATGCGGGCGGGTTGTTACCTTATACACGGGAGAAGCTTCGGCAGAAGAAAAAATGATACCATCATGGATTAAGAAGAAAAAAGA
>CAZGIV010000256.1:0-2146 GCA_964526175.1 uncultured Thermoplasmatales archaeon
TTTTTTTTTAAAAAATCAGAGGGTTTTATATTCTGCTATACGATTATAGGAAGGCAACATAGGGGTAGGTTTAATCGGAAACTGTTGCTAGATATGGTGTGATTGTATATGGGAATCCTATCATGGTTACTTCCGCAAGAAAAACATTTTTTTGATATGATCGAAAACCAAAGTTCAAATGTCTGTCTCGGTGTTGACGCACTTGTTGATTTGCTGGAACATTACACCGATATCGATAACAAACGTGAAAAAATTAAGAAAATAGAAGATAACGGCGACAAAATGGTCCATGATATCTTTGCTGAATTAAATAAAACATTTATCACACCCATTGACCGAGAAGACATCTCTAAACTTGCGTGTTCATTAGACGATATCCTTGATAATTTAGAAGCGGTTGCAGACCGCCTCGTGCTATATCAAATAGACAAACCACCAGTCTTCATGCTTGAGTTTGCCAAAACGTTACAGAAAACATCACAAAACGTTCATGAAGGAATTGCGCTTTTACGAAATTTTAAGGAAGCAAAAAAAATTCGAGGATTCTGCACCGCGGTAAATACCTTAGAAAATGAAGGAGACGCCCTCTTAAGAAAAGCCACCGCTGACTTATTCAATAAAAAAGACCCAATAGATATTATAAAAATAAAGGAATTATATGAGGACTTGGAGTCAGCGATTGATCGATGTGAGGATGTTGCTGATGTCATCGGAGACATTCTCGTCAAATATACATAAGGATCGAAGGAGACGATGAATGTCTGAGCTCTCAGCGTTTTTGGCACTTTCCCCTTTCGTTATTTTCTTGATTTTTTTAGCTCTTATTTTTGATTTTTTAAATGGGATGAACGATGCGGCAAACTCTATAGCCACCGTCGTATCAACAAGAGTACTGAAGCCACTTCAAGCAGTTGGTCTTGCTGCGTTTTTTAATTTTGTTGCTGCGTTTGGTGTTCCCCTGCTTGTTGCACGGACAATTGGCACGGGAATCATTGATACCCGGATTTCAACCCCTATCCTTGTCTTCTGTGCACTTCTCGGGGCGATGATCTGGACTGCGAGTGCGACACATTGGGGTCTTCCCATCTCTGTTTCTCATGCACTTATTGGTGGTTTGATTGGGGCAGGCATTGCTGCTGGAGGAATAGGTGTTATTCAGGATGGGTTATGGAAAGTCGTGCTCTTTATGGTTATTTCTCCATTTCTTGGTCTTGTTATTGGTTTTTTCTTTATGATCGCGGTTCTCTGGATTGTTCGAAGAAAATCACAAAGTAAGGTAGATGGGTGGTTTCGCAGATTACAATTACTTTCCGCAAGCGCTTTTTCGTTTTCTCATGGAACGAATGATGCACAAAAAACAATGGGTATTATCTTTTTCCTCCTTTTAGGAACCGGATATTTTGCATCTGTTGGTATCGCGACAGGAAACGAAACAATACCGATATGGGTTATATTGTCTGCTCATACCGCGATTGCATGTGGCACCTTGATTGGAGGCTGGGGTGTGATTCGGACCCTCGGTCAGAAAGTATCAAAATTACGACCAGTGCATGGTTTTGCGGCAGAAACATCCGCAGCCGCTACCATCATTGGGTGCTCCCTTGCGGGGATCCCTGTTAGTACAACACACACAATCACTGGTTCCATCATCGGAGTCGGATCTGCGAAACGAGCAAGTGCTGTCCGATGGGGTGTTACAAGAAACATCGTCTGGGCATGGATTCTTACCATCCCTCTGAGTGCGATCATTGGATACATCAGCTATTCTTTAATCATTTTATTCACATGATGAATTTTTTCCTTCTATCGTTTCAAGAAGAAAAACGATGTTTTGGTAACTAAAATAATGATACGTAAAGGAATTCGATATATGTCTATCATATAAATCTGAGTAAAATTCAACTATAAATTTATATATTAATGCTCCCTTTCTTACCTTAAGAATCGATAAAAAGGAGGTTATATGATGAAAAAAATAATGACCATAAGTCTCTGCCTATTATTCTTAGGCGTTTCCATAGCTGCTGCAGCACCAGGATTGACCCAACAGACGACCCAAACCATGCCGTTAGCCACAACAGGGTCCTTTGAAGGGAATGTTGGGTACAAACGACAAGGTCAAAATGCGACCATCGTTGGAACAATA
>CAZGIV010000257.1:0-2134 GCA_964526175.1 uncultured Thermoplasmatales archaeon
GGTTGTAGCCCCGTAGTGCAGCGGTTAGCACAAGAGACTCTGGATCTCTAGACACCAGTTCGAATCTGGTCGGGGCTGTCAAGTGAGCGTGGGGAATATGGAAGGAACAGAACCTATCACCAAGGATTTCATCCGAGAAATCATCGATGAAGATATAAAAACAAAGAAATACGATGGTCGGGTTCACACCAGATTTCCACCAGAACCAAACGGATACCTTCACATCGGTCATGCAAAATCAATTTGTCTGAACTTCGGCATCGCAGAAGACTACAAAGGCCTCTGCAACCTTCGATTCGATGATACGAACCCTAGTAAAGAAGATGAGGAATACGTTCAATCTATCATAGAGAATGTCAAATGGCTTGGGTTTGACTGGGAGAAACGCTTGTTCTTCGCCTCAGATTATTTTAAACAGATGTACGAATATGCAGTACAACTTGTCAAGGCCGGGAAAGCATACGTCGATGATCTTCCCGCTGATAAAATCACAGAATATCGAGGTACTCTCATAAAACCAGGAATAAACAGCCCGTATCGTGACCGATCTGCTGAAGAAAACCTAGACCTGTTCCAGCGGATGAAAGCTGGTGAATTCGCCGATGGCCAAAAAGTCCTACGCGCGAAAATTGACATGGCGCATCCGAACCTCAACATGCGCGACCCGGTGATGTACAGGATACTGCATGCGAGCCATCATCGTACCGGTGACACGTGGTGTATCTACCCGATGTACGACTGGGCGCATGGTCTGGAAGACTCTATTGAGGGGATTACCCATTCGATTTGTACCCTTGAGTTTGAAAACCATCGACCTCTCTATGATTGGTTCCTCGATGCACTTGCAGTGTATCACCCCCAACAAATTGAGTTTGCCCGTTTGAACCTCACCTACACCGTCATGAGTAAACGCTTGTTGCTTCAGTTGGTCGAAGGAAAATTTGTTGCCGGTTGGGATGACCCTCGTCTCCCGACCATTAGCGGAATGCGACGTCGTGGATACTCTCCGTCTTCTATTCGTAATTTCTGCAAACGAATTGGTGTCGCAAAAGTCAACAGCATAGTTGATTTCGAATTCCTAGAGCATAACGTCCGCGACGACCTTAATAAAACCTCACCTAGGTTCATGGGAGTCCTCCATCCACTTAAAGTGGTTCTCGAGAACTACCCTGATACTCAGACCGAGGAGCTAGAGGCAGTCAATAACCCTGAAGACCCTAGGATGGGGGCGCGTCAGATCCCGTTTTCAAAAACTCTTTTTATCGAACAGGATGATTTCATGCAAGATCCACCTAAGGATTTTTATCGACTCGCACCAGGTCGTGAGGTACGCCTCCGCTATGCGTATTTCATTAAATGTACCAACGTTGTAGAAAAAGAGAGCAAACCAATAGAACTGCATTGTACCTATGATCCAGCGACCAAAGGGGGGTATGCTCCTGATGGTAGAAAAGTAAAATCAACAATTCATTGGGTGTCTGCTTCCCATGCCCTCTCTGCAGAAGTACGTCTATACGACAGATTTTTTACCGTTGTTGACCCTGCGGGGCAGAAAAATGCAGACTTCAAAGATTTCCTCAACCCCCGTTCACTGGAAGTGCTCCATGGATGTAAAGTTGAACCCTCACTTACTACCCTTGCCCCGTTTGATCGATTTCAATTTGAACGTCTCGGGTACTTCTGCGTCGATCCAGAAACAACGAAGGATGGCCTTGTCCTCAATAGAACAGTTGAGCTACGTGACACCTGGGCAAAACTACAAAAAGCAGCCCAGAAGAAATAAACGAATGCCACAATATGGATAATGCATATACTTAAATAAAATCAAAGATTCCCAGTATGAACAGATAGCCCTGTGGTGTAGCGGCAACATGCCGGCCTTTGGAGCCAGCGTCAGCGGTTCGACCCCGCTCAGGGCTGTAAAACACGCTTAGATTATTCAAAACATTTCAATTTATTACGACCGTTTAAAATCACTCATAAAGAATTTTATTACATAATAACTTCCTCTTATTGATGAATGTATACTTTTAAATACTCGAAGGGTAATACAAGACAAAAATAAGGAAGTATAGAAAATGTATAGAGACGAAGGACGCGGTCGTTTTGGGGGCGCACCACGAGAAATGCACAA
>CAZGIV010000258.1:0-2119 GCA_964526175.1 uncultured Thermoplasmatales archaeon
GATACTGGTGTTTCAACAACGATTTTTCCTTTGATACCACAGTTTTTTAATGATTTGCGTGTAAATGCTTTATCGTTTATTTCCGCCGATTATGCGCAGTCGAAAAACCCGTATGCAAGTATCTTTTTAGTTCAACTTAATTTGGATAGTAGTGATTCGGGGGAAGTCGAAAAGGTCAACAACAACATCGTGAAAAAGATCAATGAACTGGATATACAATATAGTAGTATCTCTATTCAAGCGACTGGAGAAGGTATCGTAACTACTCAGATAAACGATGTCGCGATGCAGGCAATGACACTCATTGGTCCAGCCATTTTTATTATCATCCTCTGTATCTTGTTTCTTGCATTCAGAAAACCGTCCTATGTCCTTCTTCCTATTCTCGTATTTGCTTTTTCATGTGTGTGGCTGTTTGGAACCATGGCTTTGCTTGGCATCTCATTTAACATCATCGCAGTCGCACTCCTTCCCCTAAATATCGGATTAGGTGTCGAATACTCTGTAAACATCCTGTATAACTATCGGATAGAACTAAAAAAAGGTCGAACTCCGGCAAAGGCGATTCGGCTGTCGATAAAAGAAGTTGGTATTGCGATCTTTTTAGCTTGGTTCACTACGTTTATCGCGTTTCTTTCATTCCTCAGTGCGACGCTCCCACCAATAAGAGACTTTGGGATCTTCCTGGCTTTAGGTATAACATACACCTTCATTATCACCATGACACTGCTGGTCGCACTTCGTTACATCGTTGATCGGAAAAAGATGGCTCTCTCTGTAAAACCGAGTGCGAATACATTTTCAATGACAAATATTATGGGGCGACTCGCACAATTACTGCTTAGGCATCAGAAAAAAGTATTCCTGCTTACTATTCTTATTTGTTTACTGATGGGGTCAGCGGTCACACAGTTAAAGTCAGGATTTAGTATGAATCAATTCATCCCACAGGACAATCCAGCTATCCAACTCTCTGCTCAAGTGAGTAAAGATTTTCCTTTTTCAAGTCAGGATCAAGAATATATCCTTATCGAGGGAAATGTTGCAACGGTTCAAACATTAGACGGGCTTATGGCCACCCATGAGAAGATGAATGACGATCAATATATTGCTCGAAAACCTGATGGTAGCACAAAGACAGAAAGCATTTATACCATCATCCAACAGGCTGTCGCAAATAACCAATCCCTTGTTTCCTTATTTAATATCGATGAATTTACTAAATTACCTAGGACTGATGCTGATGTACAGCAGTTTTATGATTACCTGTATAATAATGTCGAATACGGGATGCAAGTTGCTGGCGTTCTTCACAAGGATACAGAAGGATATAGCGCAACTATACTTCGTGTCTATGTTGATCTGGGTTCAAACAGCGATGATATGACGCAACAATTTGAACAACTAAATAAAGAATTAAACGATGATATAGCAGACTATGGTGATACAACATCTATTGTCACCGGCAGCCTCCTTATCACCTTATCCATTCTTAAAAACATGACGGAAAGTCAAATCTTTTCTACGGTGATATGTTTCGTTCTTGCGGCAATTATGCTTTCTCTTATTTACCGGAACCCTATCCTTGGATTGATTGCGATGATTCCTGTAACTGTTTCTATTATTTGGGTTCTAGGAAGCATGTACTTTATAGGATACACCTTAAACATTTTAACCATCACCGTCACTTGCATTACAATTGGTGTCGGGATTGACTATGCATGTTATATTACTGAACGATTCCGTTCTGTCGCTGATAAAACAGGGGATGTTACCAAAGCGGTCACTGAAACCATCTCGCGTACAGGCAGTGCTGTTCTAATCGCAGCTCTCTCTTCTATGTTTGGATTTGGGGTTCTTGCGTTTGCCCCAATCCCGCCACAACAACAATTTGGTATTATTACTGCAATTACGCTTATTTACGCGTTTATTACTTCTATTCTGATTCTTCCATTAGTACTTGCCCGATGGGCAAACTGGAGGAAAAAACGAAAAGGATATATTATCCATCCTGGGCCCCCAACGCGGTTAGAGAATATTAGTACGGATCCTGAGTATCCTGGAGAACAGTAAAGTATCTATAGGAATTGACAATACCAGTGAAATAAAATAATTTGGG
>CAZGIV010000259.1:0-2080 GCA_964526175.1 uncultured Thermoplasmatales archaeon
AAATTCATCGAGTAGTGAAAAAGGAGACATTGATCCTTTAGTTGATTTGGAAGTAACCGTTACGATAAAGGAAATACGTGCGTTGGATAAAATTGATGACATCGGGAAAGCAGATTTTTTTGTTATAGTTTATATAAATAATATAAGATATAAAAGTAAGATATGGTGGAATCAAAATTATATCAAGGAACCCTGGTCCGCAACCCTTAATGTACCAGACGATGAAGAAAACGTCTCAATTAGAATCCAGCTATGGAATTGGAAAGTAGGTCTTAATAGTATTTGTGACCTAAATGATAATAGTGGTGTACTACTGAATAAATATGATATCAGGCTTGTCTATAATTTGAAAACAGCACATTGGACAGGTGATGATTACAACTATCCATATCCTACATGGGCTGACCCAAGTGGGTACGGGCGAGTAAATGGATGTGATGACAATAGTATCTACCAGGAAGACAGGGATTGTGTCCTATTGTTTGATATCACTCAAAATGATTTCGATGGGGACACAGTACCGTATTGGACTGAGGTAAATATCTACAAAACAGATCCTTTAGTAAATGATACGGGGAGAGACGATGACAGCGATGGTGTTCCAATAGAATGGGAATTCAAATGGGGAACTATTATTAACTATGATTATCAGTTGCAACAATGGAGGTTTGACTGGATTTATGATCCATTTAAGTGGGAGGATCATTCTATACTTGACCCTGACAATGATGGATTAAACAACGTTGAGGAGTATCGAACATCAGCATGGGGATCGGACCCTTTTAGAAAAGATATTTTTGTAGAACTAGACCAGATGGAAGCAGGACCAAACGGAGAACCAGCTAGCATATTTCCTGAGTTAGGGAAGGAATTACTCAGGGATGCATTCGATCGATATAATATATTTCTTCATTTAGATGATGGATCAATGGGCGGGGGAGAAATGATACCTTTCGACAATGAAACACCTCGCGAAGAATTAGTGACATTGTACGAAAATTACTTCCTCCATGGGGATACTAACAACTGGAGAAAGGGTGTTTTCCACTACGGAGTCCTTGTCTATGATGCGACCTATGCAGGATATGTTTTTGGAACAGATGATGGATATTGGGGTGCATATCAGATTTCAAGTAAAAGAGTCGATAGACCAATACATCTAACTTTCACGTCTAAAGGAAAGTCTATCGCTTATGCAAGTGTGTATATGCATGAGCTTGGTCATACTCTCAATATTAGAATCCCAGGCGGCCATGATACGGATAGTTATTATCCTTGGCAAATTGGCTGGTGGAAATGGCGTCCCTATAAAAGTTGCATGAACTATGGGTATACGTATGAATTAATTGATTATTCTGACGGCTCTCGCGGGAGAAACGATCATGATGATTGGCACACTCTTGATTTACCTGGATTTCAACTAAACATTTAGTAAACCAGGTTTTATTCTTTTAATTTTCACTCGTGTCACTTATGTGGCTACAATGACACGCTGTTCCAGAGTTTTTTAAAAAATTTATTTTCCTTTGCGGCATAAAGAAAAGTGCGGTCAAAGCCAAGTTTCAATACGCTGGAGTATAATATTCACAAGAAGAATTATTTATCCTGATTTTTTTCCTGTTACTTGGTTGATTTCAATTTTTATCACAGTTGTTTCTTTGAGGTTCTTTTCTCGAAAGGTGTATGATGATCCTGGTGAGTAATGGTTGATAATACAATTTAATGCATCTTTTTTCTGCACTGGGTCTGTAATGAAACTTGCCTTTCCGTATCCGATGACACTTGCGTATTTCGATGTCCAGTTACAGGCGATTCCTCTATCAATGATTTCATGGTCAATATCAACCTCGAAACAGATGACAGTGTTTGTTTTAAGTAATTCGATTTTTTTCCCCAGTGGTGCCGAATGGAAATAAAGGCAGTTGTTGCTGTACCCGAAATTGAGAGGGACGATGTAAGGGATATCATGGTCAATAAGACCGATCCTACAGACGGTTGCTTTTGAGAGTATCGCATCTATTTCCCTTCTGTTTATGATTTCCTTTTCTGACCGTCTCATCTGGTTTTTCTCCTTGAATCG
>CAZGIV010000260.1:0-2077 GCA_964526175.1 uncultured Thermoplasmatales archaeon
GGTCACATCCGACCGTTTTCCCCGTGAAACTTCCTGAGATGTGCATAAAATTACATGGGTTTCATAATAACACCCTTGTTCTTGATCCTTTCATGGGTACTGGATCGACTGCGCATGCTTGTCAAAAACTTGGTGTGAAGTATATTGGATTTGAAATAGATAAAACCTATGTTGCAATCGCGGAAAAAGATCTAGCAAGAAGGTAAATAAGATCTTTCTTAATAATTAACGGTAATCAAAGCTGACGCAACTTTTTATATCATGATGGTATCTTAGGACTTTGACATGAAACACATTACACCTTGGTTTAATGATAGTGAATATATCGCACCTCTTTCCCCGGCCTGTCGCATGTGTGCTAAAGGATCTAAAATGGTTGTGTTTATTACGGGAAAATGTTCGACGAAATGCTATTACTGTCCTTTGAGCTTCGAGAAAGGTGGCACTGATAGAATTTTCGCAGATGAATGGGAGTTAACAGATGAAAATGACACAGACAAGCTTATTCGTGAAGCAGAGTACATCACTGCTTCAGGGGCAGGTATCACTGGTGGTGATCCTCTTATCGTGTGGAAACGAGTACAAACCTATATCAAACTGTTAAAACAAACCTTTGGGGAAAAATTCCATATCCATCTCTACACCTCTGCACTGAAAAATGCAAAACATTTGCCTGACTTAGTGACCGCAGGTCTCGACGAGGTACGGTTTCATCCTCTGCCGAGTACGTGGAATGCGATGAATAATAGTCCTATTAAAAAGACGATAGAAAATATGGTAAGAACATCAGTTGATGTTGCCATTGAAATCCCCGTTATCCCAAAAAAAGAAAAAGAAATCCTTTCGTTAATTTCATGGGCTGATGAACAGGGAGTTCAATGGGTAAATCTAAATGAATTAGAATTCTCTGAGCGTAATTATAACGCATTTCATCGGCGTGGATATGTCATAAAAAATGACATTTCTGCTGCAGTAAAAGGAAGTGATGCAACTGCAAAAAAAATAGTGGCGGTAATTCAAAAAAAGGATTTTACTATAGGTGTTCATTATTGTTCTGTTTCGTTTAAGGATGGTGTTCAACTCAAGAATAGAATTACACGTCGAGCGAAACAAATCGCAAAACCCTATGATGTGATTACCAAAGACGGAACTTTAATTAAAGGGATAATTTACCGTTCTAGTGTCTCATTTGACCAAATCCTTAGACTGCTCAAAGAAACCTATAAGATACCACCTCATCTTTATTTTGTTGATCTTGATAAGAAACGAATCGAGCTTGCTGCATGGTTACTTGAAAAGTTCGCACCAAAATTAGTCAAACAAGGGTGTCGTTGTTTTATTGTTGAGGAATATCCAACAGCTGATAGACTTGAAGTAGAGCGCAATCCTGTACCCGCTCTGTGAAAAAGGTTTTTATATGGGGGCTACATTCCCACCTTACCATTTCCTCAGGAATGGAATCGATGAAAGCTCTGAAAGGAGGCTAAAAAATATGCCGATGTATGTACGATTTCAAGTATCAAAAGAACTGCAAGATTTAGCCTATGAATTAATCGAAAAGGCTCGAGATGGGGGAAAGCTAGGAAAAGGGGCAAATGAAGCAACAAAATACGTTGAACGCGGTCAAGCAAAATTAGTAGTGATGGCTGAAGATGTTACACCAGAAGAAATTCTTGCTCATATGCCGATTCTCTGTGAAGAAAAAAACGTTCCGTATACATATGTTCCAAGTAAAGAAGAACTTGGTAACGCTGCAGGTCTAGGCATTCCCACAAGTGCAATAGCGATTATAAACCCTGGACGAGAAAAAGATCTTGTCGACAATATTATAAAACAACTTGAATCAGTAATAAAGCAGGGTTAAGAGTATGGTTATCGAAGGAACCCCATGTGAAGTGGTTGAGGTTATCGAACGAACAGGGATGGCTGGTGAAGCATCCCAGGTAAAAGTTCGAGTCTTAGACGGGAGAGATAAAGGGAAAATCATCACTCGTAATGTCATGGGGCCGGTTCGATTAGGTGATATTCTTATGTTAAGTGAAACACAACGAGAAGCAAAGAAACTTGGTGGACCGCG
>CAZGIV010000261.1:0-2061 GCA_964526175.1 uncultured Thermoplasmatales archaeon
TCCTTAAAGAACAAATCCAGATTCCTTCGATTTATTTCTCTCATACGCGAGACTGTGTTCTTCGAGATGGCGTTATTTATGCGTATTCTGACCATCTTCATCTTGGTGAAGCGGAAAAGAAAACGGTACAATCCATGACAGTTCGGTTCCGTACTGTTGGAGATATGACCTGTACTGGTGCGATACAATCAAGTGCACGTACCTTAGAAGAGATCGTCCAAGAGGTTGCAACCTATCGTATCTCTGAACGGGGGAACCGAGTAGATGACCGCCGATCTGAAAACGCTTTAGAGGATCGGAAAAAGGAGGGGTATTTCTAACATGGATGAAAAAAGCTATTTCGACATGGATTTGCTTCGTTTCACCACTGCAGGAAGTGTCGATGACGGAAAAAGCACCCTGATCGGCCGGCTGCTGTATGATAGTAAAACTCTCTTTCAAGATCAGCTGGAAAACCTCGAACAGCTGAGTCAGCAACGCGGTGAAGAGCTTAATCTCGCATTGCTGACCGATGGTTTGCGAGCAGAACGAGAACAAGGAATTACCATCGATGTCGCGTATCGATATTTTGCAACTCCGGTCAGAAAATTTATCATCGCTGACACGCCAGGACATATCCAGTACACCCGGAATATGGTAACGGGGGCATCAACGGCGAACCTTGCGTTGATTCTTGTGGACGCACGGAATGGGGTTACTGAACAGACCCATCGTCATATTTTTATCGCCTCGCTTCTCCAGATTCCTCATTTCGTTATCTGTATAAACAAGATGGATCTCGTCAACTATAAACAAGAGATCTATGATGCCATCAAGAAGGAAATAGAGGATTTCATCTCAAAGCTTTCCGTGCATGATATCACGTTTATTCCAATCAGTGCGTTACATGGTGATAACGTGGTAAATGAATCAGTAAATATAGATTGGTACCATGGTCCAACTCTATTGTACCATCTTGAGGACGTCCATATCGGCAGTGATGAGAATCTTGTTGACTGTCGGTTCCCGGTCCAGTATGTCATCAGACCCCGATCTGATACGTATCATGACTATCGCGGATACGCTGGAAAAATCGCAAGTGGGATCTATAAACCAGGGGATAGCATTACGGTTCTTCCCTCTGGTTTTACGACAACTATTAAGTCTATTGAAGATCCGCAAGGAGAAATCGCAGAGGCATTTCCTCCGATGTCGGTAGTCATGCAGCTTACCGATGATCTTGATATCAGCCGAGGGGATATGCTTGTCCGCCCGCATAACACTCCCTTTATCAGTACTCATCTCGATAGTATGATCTGCTGGATGAACGTAAAACCATTAACGCTAGGAACTCGGTATATTGTACGCCATACCACAAGAGAAACAAAAGGGATCGTCAAACAAATCCAGTATAAAATTGATATCAACACGCTGCATCGCATACCTGAGGTTCCGCAACTTGGACTAAATGAGATCGGACGAATCACGATGCGAACCGCCCAACCGTTGTTCTACGATAGTTACCAGCATAATCGAGCGACCGGCAGCATCATCCTTATTGATGAAACAACCAATGAAACTGTCGGTGCGGGGATGATACGAGAACCCTCTACGAAGGTTCTTGAAAAGAAAAAAAAGGAATAAAAGATATGAAGAATCAACAGGGTTTTACAATCTGGTTTACTGGTCTTCCCTGCTGCGGAAAAACAACGATCGCAACCCAGGTTGCTCTCATTTTAAAAGAGAAGAAATATATGGTTGAACGACTCGATGGTGATATCATACGCCAGGGTTTTACCAATGATTTAGGTTTTACTAAAAAAGATAGAAATGAAAATATCAAACGTGTCACTTTTATTGCGAAAATGCTTACGCGAAACAACGTTGTGGTACTCGCAAGCTTTGTTTCACCGTATAAAAAACAACGAAGGAAAGCACGCAAGGAAATAAAAAATTTTATTGAAGTGTACGTACGATGCCCTGTGAAAATCTGCATGAAACGTGACGTCAAAGGCATGTATCAACAAGCCCTTGAAGGGAAAATCAAGCATTTCACAGGTGTTGATGATCCCTATGAAGAGC
>CAZGIV010000262.1:0-2047 GCA_964526175.1 uncultured Thermoplasmatales archaeon
GGAGATATCGTCTGGAAGATTGGGCCTGATTATTCAAAGGACACCGAGGCTGGTCGCAAACTCGGCCAAATCATCGGCTTGCACAACGCCCATATGATCCCCCAGGGGCTCCCCGGGGAAGGCAACATCCTCCTGTTTGACAATGGCGGATGGGCCGGATATGGGTATTTCGGGATGCCACGGTACATCAGGTTGGTGTCCCGTGTGATTGAATTCAACCCAGTGACCCTGGACATCGTCTGGGAGTACCATCATTGTGCCTTGGGTTGGTGGTTCCCGCGTACCAATGAAAGCCACCGTTTCTACAGCTCTATTATGAGTTCAGTGCAGCGGTTGCCCAACGGCAATACGCTGGTTACCGAGGGTACTAACGGGCGGGTCTTTGAGGTCACCAACACGTCAAAAATCGTCTGGGAGTACATCACACCAACTAGGATCCAGCAGCTGTATCGAGCCTACCGCGTTCCACCCGAATGGGTTCCTGGGAACCCCTCCGGATACGCGTTTTGGGAATAATTTGACCCCATTAATTTTCTGTGCGATACGGTAATGGAAAATCAGGTGTGGAAGCTACGGGGTAAGTTCGCCTATTCTTACCTGCTATGAAGAAACCGATGAAATAAAGAATGATGATGAGGTATAGTCATTTTTGATTCGCACAAAAAAACCATTATCATTTGATCGTATAAACCGTGTCAATGCTTCTCCGATACCGTTATATAAATACTTCTGTTTTAAGCCTTTAGACTGGATTTTTACCAATTTTAATAGGGATAAGTTAAACTTCAAGTTCGTGTTCGGCGGACAATACACAATATGTTTTTATGGGAATAAACAAAATGAAAAAAAGAAAAAAGAGTAGAAAAGGATTCTTAGTATCCCATAAGATGTCGGAGGATTGGGAACACAAATGGGAATCGCTCGAAGAGTCTCTCCCAGAAGGATTGGAATGGGATGTTATACGTAGAGGGCATGGTGACCGTGAGGGTCCCCCAGTTGCTTTCATTGTTTGATGTGTCATAGATTTTTGCTCGAATGGTGAAGGTGCTATCATAGGACCACGAATGGGATTGGACAAAGATGGTTCCATTGGGTTTGTTGCCACCACCACAGGTCCAACAGATATAGGTGGTATTTCCCGCCCCTGTGCCACCCCAATCAATTCTAATTGCTGTCAGATCATCCCCATCTGGGTCGGTAAGAAGGAAATAGTAGTTGTAAAATTTACCGCTTTTTCCGTTGATTGGTCCGGTAATGACAGGTGGGTTCGGGTTTTGATTCTCTATCATAGTAGTTTTTATTCCAGAAGTATTACTGGTCACAGTATTTAGAGCGTATGAAGTCTCAGTTACCATAAACAACATCATTAACAAAACACTACAAATTTTTACTACATTTCTTCTCATATCTATCCCGGAGCTATAGTTATGTCAATTACCATTATATAAATACTTCGACCCATAAATGATGGAAATGATAGTTATTTTTTTTCGCTAGCACTTTTGCCTCCTCTGGTTAATGGGTTAATAATCAATATTTCCATATTTTATTTAACTGTATGGAACCAATAAAAATAAACAAAAACAGAGGAAAGGGAAAGACATTGACATGGCTTTAACTTATTATATATTCCTTGCTCTTTAGTCATATTCCTCGGTTTCATCGATTCCGAAGTTTTGTGTTAAAAGGTTACTTTTCCCGATCAACCACCAGTACATTTCCCCAGTTTTATCGTGAGGTAATTTTCCAACGAGTGCATCATTGAGTTCTTCAATCAATTGTTTCATTTCTGTTTTATCATTAACATTACTTGAACCGGAAGCGTTGAAATCTGGTAATTTATCAAGTGCTTTTTGGATAGCATCTTTTAATCGGTTGATTTCCTTATCTGTTCTGGCTATCTCGTCGTAACTAACCATTTCTAATCCTCTAAATTATCGTTTAGTAACTATTCATTCTTTAAAAACATAACCTTAATACTTATAAACAGGAGAAAAAAAAGAAACAGTTTCCTTTGTTAAGCTTTTATCCTCGTTTTCCTCTTCGT
>CAZGIV010000263.1:0-2009 GCA_964526175.1 uncultured Thermoplasmatales archaeon
TTCCAAACATTTAAATGAATCTGCCTGATATTATAACAGTTATCAGAAGATTAAGGGAGTTTAATTGCATGACTAGAGAAGTTATTAAAAAAAGCGTGGTCGCAGGAATGCTGATCTTGTGTCTTGGTGTATGTTTCACATCATGTATCAGTGGCGGTTCGTATCGGCATCTGACCGTTTCAGATGGTCATCCAGAAATACTTGAAGGGATTCCTCCAGAGGAGGAATGGAATAAGACGTTTGGTGGTCCCTTCATCGATGATGCCGCATATGACGTGCAACAAACCAACGATGGAGGATACATCATCGCGGGGTATGCGAAATCCTTCGGTATCGCTCTCTGGAATCCATGGCTGATTAAAACCGACTCGAATGGAACCATGGAGTGGAACAGGACGTTTGATTACTATTCTCTCCCGTCGGTCTCAGGGAAGATATGGTCAGTCCAACAGACTGCTGACGACGGATACATCCTCGGGTGCACGTTCTTTAATTCGACGCTAAAATCCAAGATTGGATTCATCTCCTCGACCGTACTCATCAAAACAGACCCCCAGGGACATGAGGAATGGAACAGGACGTACGCAGGTCTGAACTACTCATGGTGCTTCTGCGTTCGACAGACTAGCGACGGCGGATACATCGCGACCGGTGGTGGCAACACAAGCACCGACGGCTCTCCAAACATGTACTTCTTGAAGACATACTCAGATGGATCCATTCAATGGCTAAGAACTTACGGGGTAAGCGACATGGATGAAGAAGGTCACATGGTCCAAGAGACCTCAGACGGCGGGTACATTCTCACAGGGATGTCTGATTGCAACTACGACACGGACTGGGGAAAAATCTGGCTTATCAAAACAGATACCAACGGAATCATGGTCTGGGAGAAAAAATTCGAAGGAACCACTGGTCACATGCGCATCGGGTTAAAGAACTACGGCAACTCGGTGCAACAGACATGCGACGGCGGCTTCATCATCGCAGGAGCGATGAATTACATGGGGTGTTTGTTAAAGACCGATGCAAACGGCAATGAAACATGGCGGAATACCCCGTTTCTGAATGATGCAACGTTCTTTGGCTACTCTGCTAAACAGACCACCGATGGCGGCTACATCGCGACCGGCTACGGGCTCATCAAGACCGACGGTGCCGGGAACGAGGCATGGAACATCACGATCCCCATGCCGTTCACAGGTGGACAGCAGACCAGTGACGGCGGTTATGTCATCGCCGGGTCGACTACCGGATACTACAACGGTGACGTGTGGATTATAAAATTCGCACCAGAGTCGGTGGCACCCGAACTCTCATTTACGGTCACGGGTGGCCTTGGCGTCCATGTGAAGATCACCAATAACGGGACCGCAAACGCGACCAATGTCCCATGGCAGGTTCATGTCGAGGGCGGCGTCCTTCACCGGATGAACCATACCGTGAATGGGACTGTTAACATCGCTGTCGGAGAGACGAAGACGATCCGGACCAGCATGTTCTTTGGTCTTGGCGGCATCCAGGTGACCACGACGGTCGGCGATGCGACCAAGAGTGCCGAGGGCACACAAGTTTTCATCCTCTCCATCTTGAAGCGATGAGGTAGCAAAAAGACTTTAGGTCTTTATGTAGAAACCCTCATAGAAATAATCTAATGAATCGTTTAAGAGTAACATAAAAAGTCCGTGGCAATCATTAATATCATGATTATGAATGAAAAATCAGGCATATTTTTATATAGCCCAGGGAGCCTTACTAAATTAAGGGAGGATTCCATTACTGGAGCCAGCGTTCGTGCAGGTTGGCAACTGGATAGAACGCAGCATCCTTCCCGTTTAAAGATTTCAAATGAGGATGACACATGAACCATAAGAATTACGCCAAAATCGTGATGCTGACTACCGCCGTCCTTTTCACGGCGACTCTCTTCAATTCCGGAGCTCTTTCACAGAATATAGAGAACCTGATGCCACCCCTGCCGCTCGATCATAAGGAAGGTCACTTCCTCT
>CAZGIV010000264.1:0-1988 GCA_964526175.1 uncultured Thermoplasmatales archaeon
GTACCATAAAAAAAACATAAACGATTAACAACTTTGTCATTGTCAAGATTTCTTTTTTTTAACATTGATTGAGGTTTCTCTATGTTCTGTGCTATTGTTGGTATAACACAGGTTCCCAGGAATAAAAGAATGATTCCAATCGCCAACCATTTCACTATCAGAGATTTCTTTTCCATCTTGCTTTCACCCCACATCATATTTTATATCATTGTTCTTCTATAAAAAGAATATCTTTAGAAGAACTTCCAGACTATCGCATCATCATACCCTGCTTGTTCTCCATCCATGTCATAGGGTACTGCTTTTATTTTATGCCTGCCAAATGAAAGACTAGTCCAATTCCACTCATAGGGAGCTGCATCATCGGTGTACATCAGTTTGTTACCGAGGTAGAACTCAACTTTTTGCAACGGCTCAAGCTCCTTTGCCACAACGGTTATCTTTCCGAATGCGAAGGAAGTTCCTTGCTTCAAAGCAAAATAAAACGGCAATAGATCCATTTTATACTCGTTATGAATTATTATCCCCTCCCGGTCCGGGAAGATAATATCCACAAGCATCCTCTGATTGATGAATAACCGTACAATCCCTTGAACGCCGCCGACAACCAGATCATCCAAGCCATCTCCGTTAAAATCACCGGTAGCTATCGCCCCTTCTCGTAATTGATCTGTATAGAATGTGCCATTTCCGTGGTTAATCGCTGGAAGACGACAGACCGTAAAATAATCAAAAAACCCGGTATCATTCTGCATATAGAGAAATATAGAATCTCCCCCTGAAAAAAGGAAGTCCATTCGTCCATCATTATTGTAATCTATTGCACACAAACATCCATAACCCGCAGTAGGGTTGGTATAAAATGATGGATGTGGGTGGAGAACAGCAACTTGAACGTAATCAGACTGATTAAAACACTCATCTGTCCCATCATTTGGTACTAGAAAGACATACCCGGAATCAAGGTTTTGTGCTTGGGTAACAATAAAATCAATGTCTCCATCGTTATCGAAATCAGTGGAAGAAAGACCCCAACTGTAACTCCCCCCGAAATCATAGATGCCAGCACCAGTAAAGACACCGGATCCATCGTTCTTATACAACTCAACCAGACCGCTGTTATCGCCCACCAGGAAATCAATATCTCCGTCGTCGTCAAAATCTGCTGAACTCACTTTAGGATTCACCCGTAGTTTTCCATCCTCTGTTGGAAGAAGCCGAGTGATTAATATACAATCAATAAAATTATTTGATCCATCGTTTAATAACAGATTCACTGTACCATTCGTTTTTACTTGATGTATATCTTTTTCAGAGTAGGTAAACAAGAGGTCAATATCACCATCGGTATCATAGTCACCTGAATTTAAACCCTCGATATATCTTCGAGAGCCTGTGATCGTATACACGTCATTCTGCATAAAACCACCATACCCATCATTATAAAAAATGGAGATTGTCGATCGTGTCCACGGAGATGTTGCCCAGGAGACAGCAAAATCCATCAGGCCGTCCTTGTTAAAATCAGCGGTGGCCAACCCCCAGGCAGACTGTCCGAAACTACTAACATCTTTGACCTCAAAGAACGGTTCATACCGCCCGGGGAAATCAGGCCACCAATCCCCCCAACTGAGAGTACTATCACTGTACTTCTCCAAGGCATCAGAAGTGATGTCCTCTGAAGTTGTTGAGCCTAACTCCTTCTTCAGGTAGATGGTTGAATTCCCGCACACGGCAGGGATTACGACACTGCTTATAAGCAACGTAACTAACAGGATGTTACAAGATTTATTCGGGTGATGTAAATTTTTCATTTCTTTTCGGTCTCCCACCAATTTTTTATCTATTCTCTTTAATATTTTTTATGATATTTTTTATAGAGGTTCAGGGGCTGGATGACGATCAACATTCCTTACAGGAATAATGAACCTCGTTGAAAAGAACTGTATTTTTCCTGGGATTTTCCTACCGAGATGGCCTGTGTAATC
>CAZGIV010000265.1:0-1986 GCA_964526175.1 uncultured Thermoplasmatales archaeon
CCAAAACAAGAAGAACATTTTACCGATTTTTATGTTCTTGGATCAAATCATCTCGCATACGACTACCCTGTGGACCTTACCACTGGTGAAAATGCAACCGTTATTCTTGGTGTCGTAAACCATGAACGGACAACTATGACCTATACCCTAGAAGTCTGGCTCTCAAACCAAACAACGGAGTATAATACCAGTTCCCACATGAACGACACTATATACCATCAGGTCTGGTTCCTCGACAAAATAGATATCACACTTCCTCATCAGCCACTTAACCTAGCAGAAATGATAACATCACAATGGGAATATAACTATACGTTTCATATCAATCAAAAAGGCACCTACAAACTCGTCTTTCTCCTGTACACATCACAACTCTATCATTATTCAAAAAACCAGGATTACAAAACCCTAGCAACAGAAAAAGTCGACAGCGATCATACCACCGCGTATCGGGACCTTTACCTCTGGATCAACGTGCAATAAAGAATACCATCTACCTATTTGTTTTTACTTTCTTGGATCGTAGGATGCCTACCTTTTTTTTTTTAAAGATCTATAAAAGAAAGAAAACATCGTGATAGGCTGGCTCAAAAGAGCTTTCTTTTAAAAGAATATCAAAAAAACATACATATACAATCTCATTTCTCGAAACAAAAGAACATATTCATTCGTATCTGAATGAATTGTCCTTGTTATTCTATCATTCTGTGATTCCCCTGTTTTTGTATTCTCATCACGAACGTATAAATAAAGAAAAAATCAAAACAGACATTACCGAAAGAATCATAACAGTAGACAAATCATAACAATAACCGTCTCCATACGAAATAAAAAGAGTTAATAATACAATAGGTGATATGCGGAAAACATCAACAAAAGACCGATAATTTCCCCAAATCAAAAACTTTTACAGCATGGAGAACACCATCATCATGAATAGAACCAGTATGTGGTTTAAAAAATTTTTTCATAAAAAAAAGCGTGAACACGACAGTGGCCAAACCCGATTATCGTACAGGTGCCCGGGATGTGGCAAAGTACTCGCCCTGAAAAACGAGATTGTCGAACCAACGGTCATGAGCTGTCCACACTGTGGGCAAAACGGAATCATGCGGCCCATACAAAAACCACTCACCTGCGTCAATAAGAACTCATCCGATCATCTCATAGCCTTTGCTGACTCACCGCATGAAAAACAACACATCAACATACCAGCCGTCAAAGTAAAAATCCTCGGAATACTCCTGCTCATCCTAGGAGTCATCCTGCATTTCGTCTTCAACCTCATCTCCTTGAAAATCAGTGTTGTCCTCATAGTCATCGGAATCATTATTTTCACCTTCATCCCCAGCAACAGAAAAATACCACTGAACTTTTCCAACAAAACGACCAAAGAAAAACCTTTAAATGAGACACCCACCCAGACACCTGCATTAACAAAATTCATGGAAACGTTTCTTCTGAAACAATTTGATGTCGCTGAAAAAATCGCACTCATCCTCATCCTCTGGATCATCCTCATCTATGTAATGACAAGTGTGGACGATATCGACATCTTCTTCATCTTCGTCTATCTCGGAATCCTTCTGATGAAAGTGTTTTCCACCGATTACGTCTCATCTCGGTTAAAACAAAAAATCAATGTGTTCGTCATCGCGTTTCTGGTTATCTTCATCATCGTTATTGCACGAAGAATACTCACTATTGTAAACCTCTAGCATTAAAATAAAATATAGAGAATCTGATACTCCTTTTGTACAAATGTGTTTGCTAGCCCTGTAGTACGCCTTGTCTAGCTTGTCCCATCCCCCAGCACAAGCACCTGATACCCGTTCTTCTTCCACAGGCTATGATCAAGGATGTTCCTGGTATCAATCAGATTCTTATGCCTTAGGGACAGCTTTCCTGGGTCTATCTTCGTAAACACATCATGGTCAGTGACCACGACAAGACAATCAGAGTCCTTTGCTGCCTCCTCAACCGATG
>CAZGIV010000266.1:0-1938 GCA_964526175.1 uncultured Thermoplasmatales archaeon
ATGATTATTCCATCGAATCAATGATTTTGAAGGGATTAGTAAATAAAAGTGTTGTTGCATTACATTATTGTGCTATGAAGGTAACTTGTCCGCACTGCAAACGGAGAATTCATATATACCAGAGCAAAAAGAATGCATGCGCGTGTGGGAAGCTTTTAAATTATCGGCATTATCTGCATGAGAAAATCGCCTATGACGCGTATCTTGTCGATGCGAATATTTTGATTTATGCATTTGAAAACAGGAGCGCACGTCGGAAATATTGTCAAGCGATTTTAACGTTGAATACTCAGTCTATAAGTATTGCGACGACCAGGCAGATCATCGAAGAGGTTGGCTCGGTGATTGAACAAAAGCTTCCCCAGATGCTCCTGATCTACACGGTAGGTTTGATACCAAATGACCTGACCGAAATTAAGACGAATTTCTTCAAACAGCCGTCGATTGCTGACCTGTCATTGGTGCAGGCAGCCTATGAGCATCCGGAGGTTCGAGGAATCATCACCTATGATAAGGATTTCGCTCGGATTGCGACCGCAGGTCTCGTGGAGAGGAAATCATCTGTCAAGTTCTGGTTGGGGAACGCAAAAGAGTTCGTAGAGAAGCATCGAATCCAGATGAAAGAAGAAGAGAAGGAAGAGTAGAGAAGCGAGAGCAAGGAGGCTTATTTCAAGTTACTTTACTCTTCCATTCCTACGGATGTCAATATTTTTCGAAAGGGGGTAACTAGGTAGTTTATGAGAGATTGAAGAGCCTTTGAACAAGTCGGTAGAGAAGAGGGAATCGTTCAAGTATTCGGAGGATAAGGGGGGTTCTGATCTGTTGGATGAAGGGGATATTGATAGCGTGTGTGGCCCAGGCAGATTCAGCGCCGTTGCCGTCTTTTGCCTTTGCTTTGATTGAAAAAATTTTTTTCACGCTCCAGGTATGGTTTATGGTTTCACCATGTCCTGAGCTGAAAGGACCTATCCAGCTGGTGTTTGTTCCGTCTCCCCAGTCAAGTAATAAGTAATAGTCTTCGTTCTCAGCATCAGTTGTACTGAACGTGAATGAATATTCAGTTCCCGCTACTCCTCTTGTGGGTCCTGTAATCGTTGGTTTTAACGGCGCATTATTCCCTGTATAGCGGGGGAGGTAAATGCAGGAGGGATGCTCGGTGTCAAAATAAAGGGTGTTTTGTGCGATGGTGTATCCTGTGTTTTGATAAATTCCATCCATGGTATTCGGGTTTGCAAGAAAGCGTGGGTAATTCGAGGAGGATATCGCTACTCGAATCCGGTGACCCGTGTTCCATATATATGATGTACTCCACAGGTCCACATCAATCCCATAAATATCACCAGGGGTCATAAACTCCCAGTGATCAGTCCCATTTCTATTTCTCATCCGCAGTATCCCGTCGCAGATGAGCATGGACCGACCATCAGGGTACACATCTGTAAGTTTCACAGTGAAATCCGTGTCAGGGCAGGTCGATGATACGTAGAGTCTTGCTGTTATCCGACCGGTTGCCTCATAGGGTTCCGTTAACACATCACTGGTGTATAACAAAACGTCCGCTCTGTTTTCGATGGGTCGTTGGTCGTAGGGGCCCGCATAGGTCGGGGCGAGTGGGTAGAGATTTGTTCCTCCTTTTGTTAGGACTGGGTTTGCTGGGTTATAGGTATAGGTGAGTGGTGCAAAGGCACCTGGTGATGTTGTGGAAAGTACTTTATTTTCATTGAAATACCAGGCATCATCCACATGTGATGGTGGCCATGCGTCCGCATTTCGCCAGAAATTCCCCGGGGCATTTGGATTGGAAACATCACCCATGACGTAATACACCACGGTTGGTCTGTTTTCAAAGTCATCTGATTCACCTAGGATATATTGATCAAGGATCTCATCCCAATATTCTGGGGAGAAGGTATCCTGTGCATTTTCTGGGTAGAGGAG
>CAZGIV010000267.1:0-1932 GCA_964526175.1 uncultured Thermoplasmatales archaeon
AATTAAGCGAAAACTCTTATAAAAACTTTCTTACGAAATCAGTAAAAAGACATGGGCTATTTATGGTGTCGCATTATGTATATACTTGGGGGAACATCTGCAAAACATGTTGCAGGTACACTAGCAACTCAACTACAACAACCACTTCTTCAGACTACGTTCAAACGATTTCCCGATGACGAATTTTACGTTCGATTACTTGAGGATGTGGCAGGAGAGGACATCGTCATTGTTCAAACAGCATATCCTGATCCAAAAATTGTCGAACTCCTGCTTATGCAGGATGCAGTACATGATGCCGGGGCAAAACGAATCATTGTTGTGCTCCCGTATTTTGGGTACAGCAGGCAAGATAAAAAATTTGAAGATGGCGAAGCAGTCAGCGCCAAGACAATCGCTCATCATATCAGCTTGCATGCAGATTGTGTCATCACAGTTGACCCTCATAAAGAACATATCTTAAAGTTCTTCACAATACCTGCATATAGTTGTTCTGCTGTTGGTTCTATCGCAACATACCTTAAGGAGAAAGAGATCGATTTTGTTCTTGCTCCAGATAAAGGGGCAAGGACACGTGCGCAGGAAGCTGCTTCAGTTATTCACTGCGACTATGATTATCTCGAAAAAACCCGTATCGATGGCACGACAGTGAAAATAACGCCTAAAAAACTCGATGCCCGAGGTAAAAATGTTGCAATTATCGATGATATCATCTCTACTGGGGGGACGATGGCACAATCAATAGCAGAGTTGAAAAAACAAGGAGCCAAATCAGTTTCCATTGCGTGTACTCACGGATTATTTGTTGGGCAAGCGAAAGAAAAACTCCTCTCCGCTAACTGTGATGAGATTATATCTACAGATTCAATAGAAACGGAATTTAGTAAAGTGAGTGTTGCCAACTGTATTGCCGACACCCTCATGAAAACGACGCCGCGTATCAAAAAGTAAGGAGGTTTCTTCACAGTAATTCAGAATGTAAAAATATGCCAAGGAATCCTCATTTTCTCGGAGAGACTCCTGTTTCTTAACCCCCTGTTTCTTGTCTCTTTTATACCGCTGTTTTCTGCCAGGGAAACCATTTTCGCCATGAAAATCATCCAAACTCGCCTGATTTTTCCTTAGACTAGAGAGGAATCCCCCCTCTTTTTTTCGGATCATAGGAAGCATAGGGTTCTTCCTGGGTCTCGCATAGTCATGTTTCTCCTCTCTGGAGAGGTCCACTCCAAACACCTTTGAAAAGCTTTTTAACTCCTGATAACTGATAACCCGTGATTTATTCAATGTGATCATCGCTTGTAATGCGATCTTATTCTTATCATTGAGATAATAAACCCGTTTGTAGTCGATCCGTGTCAGTTGAATCATAGGAAGGATTCTTCTGAGTCTCTGGAGCGCCAGATAATTTTCAGTGGTAGAATGAACATATCCAATCTCTAGTAGTTGTTTGAGGAGATCTACGGCTTTTCCCTTGATATATGGTTCTCCATGTTTCAAGCTGGGAAGGTCACGGGTATGGCTTCTTACAACAGATTCATTGAGCTCCATCTCTTTTGCGACACGATATTTGGTTTTGCCCTGTTGTACCTCCATACGTATTTTCTGAATTAATTCTTTAGACAATGGTTTACCTGTTGACATCATTTAAGAGTTTAAAACTTATATAAAAAGATGATGGAAAATCAAGTGAAAACAGGCTTGATTTCCCCGTGTTGTTTAATGATGAAGATGTGCTTCGTTAGGTTTTGTTGAACTGCCACCAGGCTTCAAGGTCCATATCATCGTTTGTTCTGAGGATGTTTCCCTCCGGGTCTCTGAACGCTGCATAGACACGATAGGTACCAGTACCATGTGTTAAATCTGTTGCTCGGACATTCCCGTTGAAGATGGTGTCGAGTGCGAGTTGATTACCACTGGTAACGGTCCGCGGTG
>CAZGIV010000268.1:0-1904 GCA_964526175.1 uncultured Thermoplasmatales archaeon
GCGACCACATAGAGGTAGGATCCATCTGTTTTTACAATGTCAGGTTCATCAACACCGGCGACCTGTACATTAGTTGTTGAATATGAAGGAGGCACCTCACCACCTAATGTTGCATCATTTACTGCACCTGATTCAGATTTTGAAAACATGACATTGGGGGAATCATAAGAGCGTCCTTGATTTCCCGCTGATTCAAATCGTTTCTGAAGGAAGGAAAACAGTTCGTCGTATGATTGGAATGTATTCAGTTTATAGGTATAGGCTCCTTTATCGAGCGGTGAAAGAGTAATGACTGCAAGAAGACTTGCACATACAAGTATACTTACCGTCAAAATTCCCGTTATTTGTTTGGTTTTCTTTTCCATAGCGATCACATCACATCTGAGTTAATTCTGGTTATATCTGCCAGAGTTTATATAGTGTCTGAAAACGTTTGGTAAAAACCAAACAAACCTCAGGTATTGTTTCAGTCATCCCCGGTCTAGGTATAAATAGTAATATACTATCATGATTAAACGATGGGAAAACGAACAGTACTGAAGAAAACTGATGTGCTAAGCGCCTCAGAAATCGGTCAGTATCAATATTGTTCGTATGCATGGATGTTACAACGCTGTGGGTACGAACCAGAGTCACCGTTTCTGGAATCAGGAAAACAGGTGCATGTCGCATTGGGGAACACACTGGATGATTTTGAAGTAAAGATGCGGTATTCACGATGGTACACTCTCCTTGGTTTTGTGGTGTTGTGTGTCGCGTTTCTTCTGGTTCTCTTCGGGGTGATTTTATAGAGCTACTGTTTCTGGGTATCGCTTTGATAATTGGTGCAGTCATTCTCTTTGTGAGTGCTATAAAAATACGATTTTCTGTGCGGGAGAAAAAAAAATCATACGGCATCCCTGATGGTTTGATTCTATACTCTGATTTGAATGTACCTGCGGCACCGTTCTTTTCAAAGCGTTCCCGTCTCACAGGAAAACCAGATTACATTGTACGTAGAGAAAGTCACATCATTCCTGTTGAGGTAAAATCAGGAAGAGGGCCACATCCGCATCATAGCCAGATGCTCCAGCTTGCTGCGTATTGTCAGATTCTTGAGGATACATCAGGGGTGTTTGTCCCTGAGGGCATCCTTGTCTATAATAATGTACCTTATACGATTCCGTTTGATCCAAAATTGCGGTTCGAGCTAGAATCGGTGATGAAAACCATGCGAGCTTCGCTACGAAGTGGTAGTGTTCAGAGGAATCATCAGGAGCGGGGTCGATGTCATCATTGTTCAATGAGACGATATTGCACCGATGTGGTTCGGGAGGCTCTTTAATTCCATAAAAATAATATACTTATCTTGTATTGTAACCAATCTATCTGAGAACGCTATGGGATATCATATGAAGAAAGGTCATGGCATCGGTTTCGGGAAGGCTATCTTGTTTAATGAACATTTTGTCGTATATGGGATCCCATCGATTGTATCTGCGATTGGGAACTATACGGTTGCAAAGGTTGAACCGTCTGACAAGCTAGGATTCACACTTATAGATAAACGACCAGCGACTCCGAAATATAAGGAAGATAAGCTTGGTCAGCAGAAGGAATCCTTTGAGCTGATGTTTAAGAAAATGGGTGTTGACCTTTCAAAAAATGGGATCAATATAACCCTTGAGGGTAATCTATATGCAGCCAGTGGTATTGGAGCATCAGCAGCATCCTGTGTCGCTGTTGCTCGTGCGCTTGCTGAATATTTTGAGATGAACGTATCTGATGAGGAGATCAACGATATCGCATATGAGGGGGAGAAAGGGTATCATGGGACGCCATCCGGTGTGGATAATACAGCATCGACCTATGGGGGGTTAATCTGGTTTCAGAAAGGTGATAAGAACATCATCGATCGGATTTCA
>CAZGIV010000269.1:0-1877 GCA_964526175.1 uncultured Thermoplasmatales archaeon
GCATTGATGTACCAACGATAAACAGTTCCATAGGATAACCCAGAGATGGAACAGGTCTTTGTACCATTTACTACATTTTGAATCGAGACACTCCCAACATTCGGGGAGGTTTGAATGGTATAATCAAAATGATCTCCTTCGGGATCTCGAATGGTGACGCCTAGTGAGTTTCTCGTGATAGGTATGTTGATTGAGTTATTTGCTAGTAATAATGATGTAAACATTGGAGGTTGATTTGCTACGATAATTTGTACATTTCCCCCTGAGACAACCGTCTGTATATATCCTGAGTTGTTCGCCACTCCGACATTGTTGAGATTAATCGCTGAGTTCCCTGTTGTTGATTTCGCTGTGAATGATACTGATACAAACGTTCCTGAGGAGGAAACACTGCCTGAACCAAGTATCAAACCATAGATGTTTTCGATTTTTCCACCGGTATTATCGATCGAGCCGTTGTTGAAAAATGTTGTATATCCATCGAAAATACCTCCTTCAGAAACCGAGTTTGCTCGTATGAGAGTCGGATTGAAGGTTATGGTAAACTCAAATGCCTTAATTGGTTGTCCTGGGTCACAGTACACATCTACTTCGAAGGATCCTCCAGGGGAAACCGTCAGTGTCGAAGGATCAATACGTATTAACGTATTTTCTAATGCCTGAATAGGTATTAGAACAGATTGAAGTATGAGGAATCCTAACAAAAAAATTATGAGTACATATGAATATTTTTTTTTCTTAAAAATCCTGAGATACATGACCATTACACTAACCAGATTTCGCTATAATGGTTTGAAGCAAGGAGGATATCTGCTAATTGGATGCGACCATTGTTATCGGCATCTTCACGGATCCAGCCAGGAGTACCGCTTTGTCCATAGTGCAATGAAATCATCACCTGATCAAGGATATTGCATTCGCCGTCGTTGTTGATATCCCAATTCGGCGACATTGAGAACGCATAATTGTTTGAGTTCCGCATAAGGTTATTTACGTTTTTAGCCCAAATCTTATAGGTGTAGCTCCCAATTTGTGAAAACGCAGTGTTTGACCTATAATAATAGGTGTTTGTCCCTTTTTTTATCATTGAGACGTTATAATACAAACCACGAGGGTTTTTAATGATTAATCGCACATCGCTAATCCCCGTGGTATCGGTAATGGAACAGCTTATGTTCACCCAACCAAATGATGGATCCGTGTCAATGGGTGTGGAATGTATAAGTCTAGTGTTAGATATTTCTAGAATATCGTCAATCTGTAGGAGTTGTACGCTTACAATCATGTTCTTAGTGATGGTAAATGTTATTGGGTTTTGATTTCCTGAAAGGTTCCCTCCCCAATGATCGAATTCCCAACCAGTTGCAGGCTTTACTGTTAAGCTCACTATCTCTCCATTTGTATATTGGGATTTATAGGGGTCTCTTACGATTGTCCCGCTTCCTATTTTATTGATGGTAAGAGTATGATAGTTGATTTGAGAGTCGGGATCGTAGCTAGGGATATTTTCAGCAACCGCGATCCGTCTGTAGGAATATAAGAAGTCTTGTGAGGATGCCCCGGGGGAAGCTGTGCCTTCCGTATCGTAGCAAGTAACAAAGTTATAGGAATTATAACCGTAACCGGTACCATGCGCTAATGCGACAATCTCGTTTTTCCCGTCGTTGTCGATATCCAGGATGAGCATGCGATCGGAGCATGTATGGATATCATCTTGATATGCGATTGTTTGATAACGGCCATGGGTACCGGTTATCAATTGGAACCCTGCACTGGTGCCGAATACCATTTCCATTGCAGAATCACCATAGACGTTTGCAATAACTGGTGGTTTATTCAGATAGGTCGATCCATCCCATCTCTTGAGAGTCGCTTCT
>CAZGIV010000270.1:0-1868 GCA_964526175.1 uncultured Thermoplasmatales archaeon
TGTGTAAATCATGTTTTTATGCTGATCGATGACAGATATGAAAAGAAAAAAAAGAGAGATTTAATATCTCCTTGGTGGCCGATGTTTCTTATAGCAGTCCTGGCAGTAAACTGGTCTAGAACCATCTGGTTTAAAGGGAACTTCACATTCTTTCCCACAATCTGCACAGGTCGCTTTGTGCATTTCTCGTGGTGCGTCACCATAGCCACCACTTCTATTATTGTCTCGATACATTTTTCATTACATCCTTTTTTTGGTTGCGTACATAATACAATCACTATATAATGCTATACATTAACGGATGGAGAGGTCAGTTTTCTGAGCGCAGAGGAAGGGATTTGAACTTCTAACAATAATGACCTAGTAGGGATTTGATCATCAATTAATTTACAAATTTTTCTGCCAATCATTACTGTCATATAAAATAATAAGGGGCCCGAACCGGGCTCGCTCTCCAAAGGTTCAATAATTATTTTTTCCTTCAGAGAAAGCCCTTATTTTTAGTGTCCTAATAACTGTTGTAATAGTGGAAATGCATTGGGAAATCGTTCTAAGAACCTTTCCAAGAGCCTTTGCATTGGTATGTTATATGAATATGGCATTGTTACTGTAAGAGTAGCCCAATCGCTTTTTGCATGATTTTCATCAATAGCCCTGACTCTAACGCTGTAGGTTCCTTCTATGCCCCATATGTGCGAGATAATGATTTCTTCCCCGGACTCATATGAACCCGTAGTTTGGGTGGTGTTATCACCCCATTCAATCTCATATGTCACATTGTCTTGGTTCGGATCGATTGATGTAATGGTATAAAAATACAGGGTTCGAACTCTTCCATTTGTCTCACCAGTGATGGTTGGTGCGTTCGGAGCAGTATTCCAGATACTAAAGTTGACATCATCAAAACGAATTTCAATCAAAGGATCCGGTTCGTACTCCGTATTATATTCTTGCCCGATTTCTAGTTTCACATATTTGGTATCGTTGTCATAACCAGTATAGTGCGAGATTTGGTGCCATTCTGTGTCACCGACGCCATAACCGGCACCACCCCAGCCCAATGGTTGATAATTTATGTCGTATTGTCGAATATGAATGGTTGCATAGTTTGTTGTTGCTGGTGTTACAAATTTGAACCATGCTGAAAATTGATAGGAATTCAGCGTACAGTTTACTGGGATAAAATCTGTTGTGATCCACATTAAATTCGGTGGATAACCGTCGTTTGTAAGGTTTAACACCCCGACTGATTTCTCACCAGAATACGTATAATTAGAATCCCAAGTATAGATACCATTCGTATCAGGAGAATATGTCCAACCTGTTGGCATGCTATCACCTTCCTCGAACGATGGATTTGGTGCTAAATTAGGTCCGATATCAGTCCTATCTTCACTAGGAATTTGACTAGAATTACCTCCAAGAACTACTGATACATTGGCAATCAACACGATACAGACCACAATTCCAATCGAAGGTTTCTTATCCATTTATTTTTCCTCCTTTACAATTTTATAACTGATATCTCCTTTTAAAATATTTCCTTAGAGAATGAAATGTATGGACATCGGTATCAAGTTGAGACAAGAATGGTTTTTCTTCCTGTTAGTAATATATTCCTAAGTCCATCCGCCAACATATAATATAACGAGGAGAAGTTTTTTTTGGTTCATTGTCTATTCGTTCGTAGTTTGATATATAGTTCTTTTCACTAAACCTATATTTCGAGCAATAAAATCATTGTAATGCATTGTGAGATATAAGATTCCTAATGTTTTGTTACCTTTTTCAAAATGTTCGGCAGTTATTGAACATTTGATAGAAAACTATAAATGCTTTTACTAAATCTTGTTTTGCAAGGTGAAGTA
>CAZGIV010000271.1:0-1831 GCA_964526175.1 uncultured Thermoplasmatales archaeon
AAAGAAGAAACGAGGTATGAAAAAAAAGAGGGGTTTTTACCCTATTTTCCGCGTGGTTACCCACATCTCTTCATCTATGGTTCCATAGATATCTTCATCGGAGATATTCTTTGGTTGTTTTTTATCAACAATGAATGTGTTACGATCCAGGTTGTTCTCTTTAGAATAACGGGAAATCGTATCCTTTTTCAGGCGCCAGTAATGGGTACGCCATTCCCGACCATCGTATAACGTGGTTTCCTCCCGTTCGGTTGTCAACATACCTTCTTCTTCAAGGATGTAAAACAGTTGTCGATCCTCAGGATCGAGCACGTTGTCAATGACTCGGTCGTCAAACCCAAAAATATCCATGACGAACCCTGCGTCTCGTCGTGCTTCCTCGATATCGATGCCAACACGATTCGCAATAGCTTTTGATAAATCATCTAGTGTGATAATCGTCATAAAAACACCTTTCCATTAAATTCTCATAGTTTCTTAGATCGCTTCCTACCTTTGGCCTTCTTAATTAATTCGCAATATATCTGTACAGACCTTATATATATACTTTTCTTTATTTAGTAGGTTTTTTTTCGAATTTTTGGTCAAAAATAGAAAAAAAAGTGTTTAAGCTAAAATAGAGGGTCCATGATACTATTCGGTGGTGTGTGAATGGAGACATCCCTTCAGAAACGATTATTACAGAGTCTATTAGATGTTGAAAGAAGACAACTAGCTATGTTTCATGTCGTGCTGCTTCCTGATTTCTTTATTGACCATTTTGTATTCTTCGATACGGTTGAAAAGACGTGTAATGGTATAAAAACTATTGCCGCGCAAGGAGGAGGGAACTTCCCAGGGGTCATTCAACGGATCCATCAAGGAGGAAACGCGGCCAATACTGCCCTTGGGCTCGCTCGACTTGGTATGAGTACGCATTTGATTTGTCAAACCGATCCTTTTGGCTTGCATCTTCTCCAGTATTTCTTAGGAAAAAACGGTGTGGATCTCTCCGGTGTAAAAACCGATGGGAAGCTTGCAATCACGACTGCCCTTGAGTTTCGGGAACATCGTGCAAACATCATGATTGGGGATCCTGGGTCGGTTGCTACCTTTTCCATTGAGCGGTTAACTAATCATGATCACGAGCTTATTGCATCTGCAAATCTTGTTGGAGTTACCGATTGGAATCTGAATCGATTCGGCACAGATCTTGCTTATAAGGTCTTTGAGAGTGCAAAAAAATATAATGTAAGGACGTTCTTTGATTCTAGTGATCCATCGCCCAGGACTCATGATATCCCTGAGCTGATCCGGAAGGTTCTAATGAATCCAAATTTGGATATTTTTGGACTGAATGAAAATGAGCTACGATTTTACAGCAATAAAACAAGTAAAACACAAGTGGAAATGATTTCTGCGTTAGAAACATTGAAAAAGAAGATACCGGCACGTATTGATTTCCATACGTCCTTGTTTTCTAGTTCAATCCAAAACAAGGTCACGGTCGTACCATCCATCTCTCTTAGGACAGTGTACCGATCCACCGGCGCTGGAGATGCGTGGAACGCGGCAAATATCTTTGCAGATCTACTTGGATTTGCAGACGATGAACGATTGTTGTTCGCAAACATATTTGCTGGAGTATACATTTCATCACCGGATATCGTACATCCAACGATTGACACGGTTATTAATTTTATTAAGCATAATTTATAAAATAAAATTATTTTGATATACCCCATAAGAATAGGAGAAATTTATCGGAAGGTTTTTATACAAAATATATTAATTCTATAAAAAAATTTATATACTATCTCTCCTTATCAATTTCAGAATGGGGGAGGCAAAA
>CAZGIV010000272.1:0-1759 GCA_964526175.1 uncultured Thermoplasmatales archaeon
TTTCCAAGCCACTCATCGCTGGTATCTTTTTAATCATCGCAGGATTACTAGGATTGTTTACCTGGTCATCGGCCCTCGCACTGGATTCTTCAATGCTCCAAAGTGTACTCCCTGCGGATTCACCAATCTCCGTAGAACAACTACAATCGATTCTAACAACCTGTGGTATCATTGGATGTATCCTTTCAATCGTTACCCTCGCCGGTGGTATTGTCTCAGTAAAACGAAAAGCATGGGGTCTTGCAGTCGTCGGCGGAATTCTTGGCTTATTTACTATTGGCCCTGTATTACTTGGTAGCATCATCTCCCTTATTGGTCTTATAATTGTCATCATTTCAAGAAAAGATTTTCAATGAACTTTATGCGATATTTTCCTTTGGTTTATTGCTATGACTCAAATCATTTTCTACAGTAAGGACAGACAAACGAATCGAATGGCATCATAGGATAAAATTTTCCTTTATCGTACGGCGTAATTGAAAAGTTCTTTTTCTATGTTTATGACAAAATGTCTATTTCAAGTCAGTACTTGTGAGAAAAAAAAGATAGATGATGTGGAACACCAAGTGTCGTACTACTAACAGGGCATTCCACGGCGTTAGATGTTTATGAGAGCGTGTTGCCCTACTATTACTCTTCAAACTTCTTACTGCAATATGGGCAAGAACGAGCGTCCTCAGGGATAGCACGGCCACAATTGGGACATTTTCGTTCAACTTTTCCCGCTACTCCACCAATAGGTGGTCGAATTACGAACCAAACCACGACGACGATTAAAAGACCAAGGAAACTTAAAAATATTGATGCGATAATTAACAAAACAACCCAGATAATACCTTCTTTTCCTCGTTTTTCAGCATCTTTATAAAGCCAAATAGCAACTAGGATAGAAATAATAAGTGGTATTATAATGATTATAGCACAAATGGCTAGACCAATTCCCATAAATGCCGCCATAGACCCAGCGGGATCCGAAGTAAAATTCCATGGATAATCAGCGGCACTTGCTAGAGTTGATAACGCAGTTATGAGTAAGGCAACTGCTAATAAAATAGATAATTTTATCGAGTTTTTCAATCGCTTCACCTTGAGGCGTATATTATTTCACTCTTTTAATTACTTTTTGTTATCCTTTGAGATTCGAATCGTTTTAACCTCATCGATAATAATTCCAATAGCAATACCGCAAATCAACCCAGCAGGAAGGCCGGTTAGAATTCGAACAAAATTTGTACTTTCCCAGAATCCTAAAAGCTGGCCAACTCCATCGATTCCTATAGGGACAAGTGCCAGGATAATCGCAATAACAAACTTCTCAGTTAACTCTACTGTGTATAACACCATAAACCCAAGGCCGATAGCCAGCCCAAGCCAGATAGCAGTGCATCGAGTGCAAAACGGCATCTGATTGCCGTTTAGGAACAACGATCGATCTGCCTTCTGATGACATAATCGATCACCGATTGAATAGACGACGTTCCAGGGAAACGACATATTTCGGATAATATAATCGTTATCAGAGACCCCTGCAGAACCGGAGAGATCAGAGATGCTAGCAGAGGGTAACACAAGGGGTGCAAGAAACAGAAGAAGGACCCAAATCATATAGAAAATAAAAAAGACAAAAAAAAGACTTTTAAATGGGTGTTTCCTTAGTTTCATATCTCAACCTGCCACAAGAGCTTATTTACAACATCAATGATGAGAACCAGAGCAGGGCATCATATTTAAATATGATATGTTTATTCTCGATACACCT
>CAZGIV010000273.1:0-1747 GCA_964526175.1 uncultured Thermoplasmatales archaeon
GATGGCGATGGTGATGATGACATCATGTATTCATGTGTTCTCTCAAACGTTGATACCGTGTTTACTAACCTTGCCAATAACTTGACCGTCTATGACAAATTATTTGTTTTTACGACTGACCATGGGGGCAGTGCGGGCGGATGGAATGTTGTTGAGAACCTCTGGAATTACGAAGAACTTACTGATGCTCATTTCGCAGAGCTTCTAGCAGCATTTCCTGAATGTGAAAAAATCTGTACATTCGAACCATGTTTTTCTGGAGGGTTTCTAGACAATGTCGTTGTTCCTCCAGGACCAATTGTTGCATCATCAGCGTGTCGATATGATGAATCATCCTGGGCGATGGCCCCAGATTACGTCTATGATGAATACGTGTTTTATTGGACCGCTGCAGTGAAAGGTGAAGATGCCTATGGGAACCCAGTTGATGCTGATGCAAATCAAGATGGGATTATCACCATGGATGAAGCATACGACTATGCCATAGCCCACGATACTGCTTCAGAGAGCCCACAGTATGGAGCATACCCTGAGGATGTTGGATCGAGTTTATCGCTCCGGGTATCAAGTGACCCGCCAACAGTACCAAGAAAACCAGTGGGACCAATTCTTGGGATCTGGAACATCGAGTATTCCTATACCAGTTCTGCGACAGAACCAGATAATGAACAGATTTTCTACCAATTCGACTGGGGTGATGGCAATAAAACCGCATGGCTTGGGCCATACGCCTCAGGACAAACCGTGACAGGAACCCACATCTGGACAGAACTTGGAACCTATAATGTTAAAGTAAAGGCACGTGACATCTGGGGTTCATCAAGTGCATGGTCAGAGCCATTATCTGTAACCATTACGGATAATACCCCACCAAGTACCCCACAGATAACAGGACCCTCGGAAGGAAAACCAGGAAACCCGTATCTCTTCAACATGGTTACATCGGATCCTCAAGATCAAAATATCTATTACTTTGTTGATTGGGGAGACAATACGACAACAGACTGGTTAGGGCCGTATGTATCAGGCACCGAGATCCATGTCACCCATACCTGGGCCACCGAGGGAAACTACACCGTTAAAGTCAAGGCAAAGGATATCATGGACTCAGAAAGTGACTGGGGTACTCTGCAAGTGCTGATGCCAACGGAATATAAATTTTCCTTCAACGTATTCCTCCATCATCTCATGGAAGCGTTCCCTCATATGTTTCCTATTCTAAGACACCTGCTAGGGTAATTAAAACCCTCTCTTTTTTCTTTTCTCAAAACAATTATAATTAACGTACGGATTCAAAAAGTACATATGATTGAAAATAAGAAAATAAGTGAACATCGACACTGCTGGGAATTTCACAATTGTCTTAATGAAACAAAAAATCAATGTATCGTATACAAACTAGGTATTGAAAAAGAATGCTGGGTTACCAACAGAATGAAACCTGGCAACCCCGGAGTCATGAATGGGAGTTGCTTGAACTGCCCATGGTTTATAAAGAACGACTCTTCATTAACAGATATGAGTTAAAGATAGTATATAATTGTATAATTTCCTTTTAAGAACACGTTGTTTGAAAGTTATAATGTGGGAGTCTGGTTAAGTCTGGGAGGTAAAGAATCTCTTCTTTACGAAAAAATAGCCAGACTCCCAAGAAAAATAATAGAGGACTATCTATAAAAACTTATCCCAAAAACCGGCCTTGGTTCATAATTCGCCTCTTGTGACAGCTAGTCGTATTGTTCTATGG
>CAZGIV010000274.1:0-1727 GCA_964526175.1 uncultured Thermoplasmatales archaeon
GTAGAATACCTGATATATTTTTGAGTCTGATACAAGGGCAGTTCAGGTCTTTGCTTATTTTTAAGAGAAACATAATTAAGGAATTCCTACTATACGACTGTTTATGTTTCAAGTACCTCGAGGAACAAGAGATTTCACTCCAGATGAAATGCAGAAACGTCGCTATTTAGAACAGAATATGGCTAAGACATTTGCCTCATTTGGATACGGTGAAATCCAGACACCCACCTTTGAGAACTTAGAACTCTTTACTGCAAAATCCGGTGAATCAATTATCAATGAATTATACGCGTTTACCGATAAAGGTGGACGGGAGTTGGCGTTAAGACCAGAGCTGACCGCTCCGGTGATCCGCTGTTATATCGAGCGATTACAGATGGAGCCAAAACCACTTAAGTTGTTTTATTTTGGGAATTGCTATCGCTACGACCGACCACAGAAGGGAAGATATCGAGAGTTTCAACAAGCAGGCTGTGAAATCATCGGGGCAGATACCTGTGAAGCAACAGCGGAACTCCTTGCGCTTGCATTTACGATTTTAAAAAATACCGGGTTAAAAAATATTCGACTGAACATAGGGAATCTTACCATAATCAGTGCTATTTTTAAAAAATTACATCTTCTGAAAGATGATCAAAAGATGCTTTTACCTTTAATCGATAAATCCCAGTTTGATGATTTGAACGTTGCCCTGAGAGATTGTCATGTTTCTGAAAATGATACAGAACGATTCATTAGCGTCCTTCAAACATCAGATATCAATGAGATTCGATCATTTATCACTGACGATACCGATGCGATGAAAGAGCTACAGCTCATGGAAACAGTTCTTAGCATGTTAAAAAACGCGTTTCTTATCAGCGAATATGAAATAAAATTAAGCATCGTACGGGGGCTAGATTATTATAAAGGGCTAGTTTTTGAAATCGACGCACCGGTTCTAGGAGCAGAAAAACAACTCTGCGGAGGGGGCTCATATGATCTTGTTTCCTTGTTTGGTGGCTCAGAGGTTCCAACCTCTGGTTTTGCGATAGGATTTGACAGGACCATTCTCGCTCTTGAAGAGGAAGGATTTACGTTCCCGCCCATGAAACTTGATGTGTTCATTATTCCAGTAAATCAAGACATGATCACTAAGTCCATTCAGATTGCTCAACAATTAAGAGGCATTGGTATTTCTGTCGATTTTGACCAACTCAGACGAGGCATGGGAAAATCCTTAAAATACGCGGATGCGAAACATGTTGAAAAGGTGATTATAGTTGGACCAAAAGAGCTGGAGAAAAAAACAATAACACTGCGAGATATGAAAAACGGAAATCAAGAAATTGTTGCACTCACAGAGATTTATACGAAATTTAAAAAAACCTAAGCTACAAAAGGATTTCCAATGAAAAAAAAAGTTTTTATTATTGACACCTCTGCAATTCTCTCAGGAAAACCAATCAATATTCACAACGCTTCTATTGTGACGACACCCGGTGTGTCTGAGGAATTTAACCCTGGCGGACGAGATTTTCACACCTTTGAGTTACTTAAAGAAACAGGTCTGGCCATTCATCTGCCATCTAAGGAATCAATTACTATTGTGAAAAAAACAGCGCAAGAAACCGGTGATGATCGTAGACTTTCTGTAACAGACATTGAAATTGTGGCATTAGCACTTGATATTAACAAAAAACCTGACCAAGAAGCGACAATTCTTAGCGATGATTATTCAATTCAGA
>CAZGIV010000275.1:0-1724 GCA_964526175.1 uncultured Thermoplasmatales archaeon
AGAACCAGAGCAGGGCATCATATTTAAATATGATATGTTTATTCTCGATACACCTAGGCGATTACCGATGACACGATTCCCTGAAGCTGAAGGCCGGTTGTTAAACAAGAAAATCTGCATGAAATGCGGTGCATCAAACGCAGTCAAAGCAGAGCGATGCCGGAGATGCAGATCAACAGAACTGCGAGCAAAAGCAAAAGAAGGCAGAGGACAATAGAAATAAACCACTACCTTTAAAAATAAGATAGCTCTTTTTGGTTGAAACAGCGGAAAGGTTATGCCAGAGACAAAAGTAAAAAAAAGCGAGGATTTCAACGAGTGGTACAACGAAATCGTCGAGCTCGCTGACTTATGTGATAAACGTTACCCAATTAAAGGAATGAACATCTGGAGACCCTATGGTTGGAAGCTGATGAACCATGTGGACCGACTCATCAGGGATGAGATGATAAAAACCAACCATCAAGAAGTATGCTTTCCTCTTTTAATACCTGAATCGTATTTTAAAAAAGAAGAAGAACATATTGAAGGATTTGGAAAGGAGGTCTTCTGGGTCACCCATGCAGGTCTCAACCAACTTGAAGAGCGATGGCTGCTTCGACCAACATCGGAAACCGCGATGTATCCGATATTCTCCCTCTGGATTCGTTCCCATACGGACTTACCATTAAAAACCTTTCAAATCGTCAATACCTTTCGCTATGAAACAAAACAGACACGAGCGTTCATACGTGTACGAGAAATCCATTTCTTTGAAGCACATACCTGTCATACTGATTTTGAGGACGCTGAACGACAGATAAAAGAAGACAAAGAAATCGCTCATCGCCTTTTACACAAACTCTGTTTACCGTATGTATTCAGTAAACGACCAGAATGGGATAAATTCGCTGGGGCCTATTACACCATTAGCATTGACGTACTTATGCCATCGGGAAGAACCCTTCAGATAGGATCTATCCATCAATACCGTGATAATTTTGCAAAACCCTATGAAATCTCCTATGAAACAGAAAAAGGAACTCATACGTTCTGCCATCAGACAACATACGGGATGAGCGAGCGGCTACTTGGAGCACTCATCGGTGTTCATGGGGACAATAAAGGCCTTATCATGCCCCCCGAGGTCGCGCCACTTCAAGTCGTGATTATCCCTATTATCTTTAAAGGAAAAGAACAAGGTGTTCTCGAAGCAAGTAAAACCCTACAGAAAAGTTTACTTCAAGAGGGTATACGATCCCATATTGACGATCGAGAAATAACACCGGGAAATAAATACTATGACTGGGAGCTGAAAGGAGTACCCCTGAGAATAGAGATAGGACCAAAAGATGTTGAAAAAAATGAGCTGACCATGGTACGAAGGGATACGAGCAAAAAGAAATCAGTCCCTTTAAAGGATGCAGATAAAGCAATTAAAATCGAGCTTCAAGACCTAGAAAGAACGCTCTATGGAAATGCAGAAAAACTCCTGAAGGAGAATATGCATAGTGTATTATCGGTCGAGGAGACAAAGCAGAAGACAGGTATTGTGGCACTTCCCTGGTGCGGCAATAAAGACTGTGCGTTAGAAATAGAAAAAGTTTTAGAGGGGAACACATTAGGGGAACCTATTGAAAACGCAGGTTGTACAGAACAATGTCCTGTATGTGGTTCACCTGCAAAAACATGGATGAGATATGCAAAATCATACTGAGGTGAAAGAAAAATGAGTGGAAGAATAA
>CAZGIV010000276.1:0-1666 GCA_964526175.1 uncultured Thermoplasmatales archaeon
TCATCGTCAGTGTTTGCTTTATTATCTGAAAGAACTATACCTCCCTGTGGGCCGGGGAGGGTCTTATGGGTGCTCCCGTTCATCACATCTGCTCCTTCCCGGAGCGGATCCTGGAATCGTTTCCCTGCTATCAAACCAAGCACATGGGCTGCATCATACACAACATAGGCCCCGACCTCATGGGCTGCCTCTGCGATGGGCTTAAGTGGAGTCGGAAACAAAAACACCGATTGACCGCATAATGCAAGCTTTGGCTTCACCTGTTTTATTAGCTTCACGGCACCATCGATATCAATGTTCATCTCCTCATTACTAAACGGGAATGAAACAAGGTTAATACCTCTGACTCCTGCAGCACCATATTTACCAAACGAGATGTGAGCTCCATTAGCGGTGTCAAGAACCGTCGCAGTTTCCCCTGGTTTGATAAGTGCTTTTAGAACAGCCATGTTCGCAACAGTCCCGGATGTCGGTCGCACATCAGCATATCTGCAAGAAAAGAGTTTTTTTGCAAGCTCAACGGTTTTTTCTTCAACAAGATCAAAGAATTTGCATCCTTCGTAGTACCGGTTCCCCGGGGTTCCTTCCGCGTATCTTCCATGGAAATCGGAAATGAGCATTTCTCGGCATAGCGGTGAGAGGACATTTTCACTGGCGATCATGGGAAGTGAGTTAGCGAAAAACTCGTTGTTTTTCATCGCTTGTTTTCTGATATATTCAACCTCATCGTACCATTTCATAGAATCCACCAAAGCTGTATCTTTGACTTCAATAAAAAGGTAATGGAAAGAATCATACGAGAGTGGTAAGATTTATTTTTTCTTTTCCTCATGTAATTTAAAAAGAGACGGGAGATGAATCGTATAGGTCCCATCTTTTTGAATCACGATCGGTTCTTTTTCCAGGAGTCCTTTGAGGTCGATATGGTATTTACCTGGTTGTTCTACTCCGATTGTCTCTGGTGTATCAGAATGATCTGCCTCGGCTTTGATTTTATCAATTATCGCTTTCCGTTGGTCATCACTGATTGGTGTTCCGAGGTTTATTTCCTTTTCTGGTTTTTTTTGCTCAATTTGATCTTCTATCATCCTTCGTAGATCTTTTGGTTTCAGCGTTATCCATGCTGAGGTACCTTTGAGTGTATCCTTATTTTTTTCGACAGCAAGCTCCATGATTTTCGTTGTAAGATCCTTACCGATTTCCTTGCTCATTACGTCTCGTTCTGTTTCAGTCAATGGTTGTTTTGTGAAAAAAAACCGGTTACCTCCGCACCCTGGGCATCCTTTCAATAACTGCGAGGACCCTTCTTCGAAGACATGACCACATTTAAGGCATTGATGTGGCATTAAATGACTCCCTTCCCCGGAATAATCGTCGTCTCGATCATGTCATTATCTTTATGAACCATCCTAAGGAGATGTGCTGGACCGATGACTGTCATACGTGGTTTTTTTATAACGCCAAACACCCGCTGGAAGAACCCAATTTTTTCGTTTTCATATCCACCGATTTCAATACCTATGAAGGTATCATGGTTGATTTCTTTCATGGTATGTTCAATCAGTTGTGTTTGTTCTGTTGGAGTCAGACCATGTTCTAAAACAAGGATTCTTCCTTCTTTGACCTCATTAAGGATATACTTGAGTTTATCTGAGGAGGAAAGATG
>CAZGIV010000277.1:0-1639 GCA_964526175.1 uncultured Thermoplasmatales archaeon
TTAACTTGACATTGTCACATTACAAATAACTCGCATGAATTTCCATGCCCAACTTTTTAACAGCATCAATTTTTACCCCACGTTCAAATACCAAAAAAACACATATCGGTCAGTTAAGTCATCAACCCACGAAGTCTCTGAGGTTGAACAATAAAGCCCCTGCTCAAACTCTCATGCAACCACACATCATTCCCTCCCCTACGTTCTACTTGTTTCTGCGATGATGTGATTGTCGTGCAGATTCCCGGGCCATATGTTTTTCCAGAAGAAGCCGTAGTAATTCTTCAGACGTTACTTTTCGTTTCGGCATGATCACTTCAAAAATTTCTTTGACATCCTGTACGGTTAAAAAATCAACGTTTTTTCCTAAATCTATCGAGAGAGTCATAAGATACAGCATTGCAAGAAATGTCATGGTCATATGATGATGCCAGCCGGTCCAACTCCGTACTTGAAAATCCTGCAGACCAGCGATGCCTTTTCCATCCTCAAATGCCCGTTCAATCCAAAAACGACTTCCAGACATTTGCCCTAAATGGCTAATATCTGTATCAGCTGGGGCATTTGATAGCTGATATTTTATCTCTTTACCACAGGGATCCTTTCGGATAATCAGCCAACATTCTCTTCCTGGAAGACTGTTCTCTTCACTGGGAAATACCCGCAAACAAGCCATATCTGCCCACAGTTCCTTTCGCTCGGTATCACGGATAAAAACACGATGCCACTGCATCTCCTCCAGTTGATCTTTAAGATCTTTCACCTTTATCGGATCATATCCTTCAAGGACTTTCTCACGAGTAGGGTTACGACCACGAACATTCGTTTTCCGTGGAGGCACACCGGTTTTCGGACACTCCAACCATACACCAATGTTACAGGGAATATCAGCAATAAAAAACAAACCCTGTGTATCTATCTTGTTTCTCAGCCAGGAATCACGACCATAGAAATCATCCATCCCCACCCAGCCAAAGGGCATTTTGTTCTTCTTTTTTGCATGGAGAATCATCTCCCATGCAAGCTCTGTTTTCTTCTTAAACCCGACATGCCAAGGTACTCCGCATTTCCTCCGACGAATCCGGTCTGTTATCCATTCTTCAGGGAGATACAATCTCTCGTCAATCAACGTCCGATACGAACCTTTGGCGTACCCGAGAAAGACACCCACTTGACAATTTGCGATTTTACCCAGACGGCCACAATACTGCGGAGCAACACCTACTGAATCCTTTCCTTGTTTTGGAAAACTGCATTCATCGATATGCAATGAACCACAAGTATCGTCTCCAATTGCATCAGTGACATCACGTTGAATGTGATCAAGAACCGGTCGGTGATTCCATGGTGAATTTGAGACAAAATGCTGCAAGGATTGATTATTACAATCTGGCACATCTTTTGCATATGAACACATGTTACCTCTTCCATTTCCAAGCAGTTTACCCTGAATATATTGAAATGATTGCTTAACCATATTTCTGGTTTTCGTTAAAAAACACAAGGTATATCCTTCATGGAAATGTTGAAGTTTATCATGTGATCCCTGTATATCCTGTACGGATAAAGAAAATTTCATTTTGACATCCCATCCACTTCTGGAAAAAGTAGATGGGATTTAATGGTGTGCTCAGATTAC
>CAZGIV010000278.1:0-675 GCA_964526175.1 uncultured Thermoplasmatales archaeon
AGGAAGCACGTTTAGTTTTACACTGCCCATTAAACCTGTGAAAGCACCTAAGATTAATCTCATAAAGAGCCTGTAATAATAATCAAATTTGTTTATTAAATCACCTATAAACAGTATTTATGTTTGCATTATTAACGCTGACGGTTTTTTCCCTTATAAAAAGTATCGAGACATTACCCATGGTTTTAACGTTTTGTCTCGCTGGTCTGGTATCATTCATCGTTTTGTTTGAGATAATCGATTTATAATGCGAATGCGAAAGGATTTTTCATATTACTTATCTATCATCGTAGACTGATTTCGAGATCGGTAAAAATAAAAAAATAATGAGATTAACCTTCAAAGATGATGTTTGCGAGTTCGTTTATGGGTTTTTCATTCTTGTCGTCGTGTTGGTTGGAGAATTGAATCAACAGGTTTTCCATTGCTTGTTTCACTGCAATATCCACTGCTGAGTTCACACGGCCCTGTATCTGCTCTTCGCTGGTTTTTGATGCTATGTTTAATGCTGCAACTTGAGTTTTCAGATCAGCAATTTGTTGGTCCTTCGCTGCAAGATTATCTTTCAGTTGGATGGTATCTTGGTCCTCATACACAGAGATAATGGACATTGCTTTTTTGTACTAGACTGCCATTTCGTCATCTGTAAAATTATCATAAACACCATCAAGATAA
>CAZGIV010000278.1:685-1634 GCA_964526175.1 uncultured Thermoplasmatales archaeon
GAATGTCCAAGGAGACGTTCAACCATATCTTTGCGCATACCATCAGGAAGATTTGTAGAGAAGAATTTCCTGAATATGTGCGGATGAATTAAAGTCCTGTTTGTTACTTTATCTTTTTCGTATAGATGTGCTGCTTTCAGCATTCGTTCAAATGACATCACTATGGTGAGACGGTTGTAAGGAAACAATCTATCATCATCAAGTGATTTATTCCGTCCGATTCCATTCAACCGAGTTATTGAAGAGTATAACCACTGTTCTCTTACTTTTAACCATTCTTCTAGAGCTGCTTTCGCTTCATAAGATATAAACACAGTCCTCCGTTCACCATTTTTAGTATTGATTCCCTGGATATCGATTTGAACTGGATCTTTGGTGAAGTCGATATCTCTGAGTTTAATCAATAAACACTCGCCGATTCGCATACCTGAACTGATTAGAGTTAATACGATAGCTCTGTCTCTTACCGTTGCATGAGATAACATTTGACGGATTTGTTCTTTGGTGACAGTCACAACTTTCGTCACTGCTTTTACCTTTTTCATTTTGGAACGATTACGTAAATTTTTCCAGAATCTTACACCAAGATCAACATTGTTCTCGAGAAGGAATTGTTTTACCGCCATCAAGTATGTATGAACGGTCTTTGGTGGTCTTCCATTTAAAAACAATTTGAAGTTGTTCACATCTGACGTGTAATCTCGTTGCTGATTGAAGTAACTGTCAGCATCCACTTTTACACTTTGAAAGAACCAATTCAACGCTGAATTGTATGTTTGACGTGTGCTCTTGCCGGGATATTGATTCAAGAACTTATCTACTATATGATTCATGTTATCACGTCGCAAGGATATTAACCATTTTACATATAAATTTTATCGCATTAATACGGTATTAACAATCGTTAATTATATATACTTATAAAATATATCATATCTATGCAGCGTAC
>CAZGIV010000279.1:0-1629 GCA_964526175.1 uncultured Thermoplasmatales archaeon
TTTTTTTCCTCCTTTTCAGTTACTTCTGCTTTGTTTTCTTCTGTAAGGCGGAGTGCAAAGCCGAGTGTCTCCCCCGGATGTTATCGTTTGTTCTGCAACCTGGATGTTTGTGTATCGATTTTATCAGGTTACAAGTGGAAAATGTATCTATTGTTTCAGATATAAATAGGCAAGAAGGTTATCTCAAGAGGTCGGCTCTAGAGAAGATATCTATTTTTTACTAATATTTTAGGAGAAAAAGATTAGAACCTATAAAAGATTTTATGGTTATTTCGCTTGGAGCAGCACTGAATCGATGCTCTGGAGGAACTGTTTCCCTTTTTCTGTGATCTTATACGTGCTTGAACCATTGCCAGAACCATTATGTGTCTCAAGGAATTTTTTTTCAAGTAAAAAATTCAGGTATAAAACAAACTGTGAATAACACAGATTCGTCTGATACATCAACCAGGTCTTCTTTGTTTCTTCTCGTGCGAGCGAGAGGAGTTCCTCCACTATCTCCAGTTCGCCGCGTTTTGTTTCGAAAATCACCTTTACACTCCCCAATATAACAGATAAATATCCATAATGGGAATGTATATAAAAATGTTATGCTTTTTTTATATTAAATTGTAGTAATAAAAACAAAAAACAATTAAAAATGGAAAATGATTACGATTCTAGGTAAAACTATTTTAGTAGAGCACACCGATTTCTTGGATGAATTGATCCATGATGATGTGTAAGACTATTGCAAAAATACCGAAGAGCCAGATAGGTTTTCTTTTTGAATCGAGAATGATGAGTAAGAGAAAAATAATGGTGGCGAGAGGGGTGATGATAAGGTGGGTGTAGACATGGTAGGGGAGGAGGGTTTCAAAGGACAGGAGGCCGGTCGCATAGTAGAAGCCGAGAAACGCATCAGGGATGATGCTCATCAGCAGACAGATGAAAAGCAGAAGAAATCGTTCGTTCCTTTTTTGTGGGCCGTAAAAGGAGGTTCTGAATGCATATCTCGCGATAAGATATAGGATTGATCCTGCGATGAGATGGGGGATGAGTCCTGGCATGGGTCTCAATCTGCTTGGTTTGGATATTCTTTTCTTTTTTTTAAAGCATTATCTTCTATTCATTATGTTTGTATCATGTTCCTTCGTTGTTGAATTGTATGGTCGCGCCCATGGCTGCTGCCCAGTTGCCTGCGTAAGATCCGCCGTCCCCGTGGAATGATTCTTCGGTGAGGATGAGTTGTGCGGTGTAGTCCCCTGGTGTGAGTGGGACATTGCCTATGGGGAGTCGTTCCCATTCACCAAAGATGTCAACGGTTTGTTCAGGGTAGTTTACATCGTATGCTGGCGATGTTGTGGTTGCGGTGAAGGTGGTTGTTTGTATGGAGCCGTCGTCTCCAGTATGTGATCGTTGGGTGGTTTTCCAAAGGACATGATAGCAGCTTCCGGTTTCAAAAGGAATCGTTGCGTTTCCAGCTTCATCGGTGATGAAGTAATTAAATAAGAGATATCCTGTGAATTTATAGTGTAGGCCGGTTGGGCTTGTTGCATCGGTGATGTCCCGTCGTGAATAATACACAACATCGTTTGGGTTTGGTGACGATCCGTTGCCTTTGTCGTTGAGGTTCTGTCCGTTGGTCCA
>CAZGIV010000280.1:0-1608 GCA_964526175.1 uncultured Thermoplasmatales archaeon
ATCCCGTGCTTTCGATTTAATTGTATATGTTCCATCGTTTTCCCAGGTATGAGGCATCCAAATGCGTTCGCCAGATGCACCCTCATATGACCAACCGTTTGTCCCGTCCCCCCAGTCAGTAAAAATCTGTACAGGATTATTATCAGGATCAATTGTTGGGAAATAATACCAGTATTCAGTACCAGCCTCGCCCTTGACGGCTCCATCAATAGTCGGGGGATTTGGTGGCATATTCGAATCTATAGAACCAAATGCATGCAAACCATTACCAAAAATAATACCTGTTGAACCGATGTAGACAGTTCCATCCGCAGCAATCGCTGGAGAAGAATCAACCAATTCATCAGATATGATTTTCCGCCACCGTTCTGTCCCATCTGGGTTCACCGCAATAATCTCACCTGCGACCCCATTTCCAACATCAGCACCAACGTATATGGTGCCCTCTGCGGCGATCGCGGGGCAGGAGGTGAAAATATGCCGGTCTCCTCCAACATCAATATCAAATATCCAGCGCATGGTGCCATTCGGATAAACTGCGTAGAGGTCATCACCACCTACATAGATGGTTCCATCTGTAGCAATCGCTGGAGTAGTTTCCGTACCAGAACCAACTCTGCAGCGCCAGCGCATCGTCCCATTTGGATACAACGCATAGAGGTAGCCGTCCCAGGAGCCAAAGTAGATGGTACCATCAGGTGCGATGGAAGAGACTCCTTTGACATGGTTTCCGGTGAGGAAAGACCATTTTAATGTCCCATCCGGATTCAAAGCGTAAAAACGATTATCCCAACTGCCAATGTAGATAGTCCCATCAAGACCTATAGCGGGGTCGCCGTAGATATCGTTGGGGAGATCATAATGCCAGAGTTCGGTTCCATTGGGATTGAAAGCAAAGACTCGACCCTGTGAATGTCCAATATAGATAGTTCCATTTGGGGCAATAACTGGTGATGATGAGATGATTTCACCAGTGTTAAACTTCCATTTCAGGTTTCCATTTGGACGCAGTGCATAGAGATAATGGTCGCAGGATGTGATATAAATAGTGCCGTCAGCAGCGAGCGCTGGAGTTGAATAGATAGGTTGCCCTGTTTTATATGCCCATCTCAAAGTACCGTTCGAGTATAATGAATATACGCGAAAGTCTGTACAACCGAAATAAATATTTCCTTCATCGTCAACCACTGCACCGGAATCAACACCACCGACTCCAAAGGTTTTAAACCGCCATTTCTCAATACCAGGATTATCAACCGTGCTAGAGAGGGTTCGACCGATTCGTCGGGCATTATAACTTTTCATCGGCCATGATGAGTTCATTGGTCCATTTAACCCAACGGATGACGGAACTGAGGATGACGAGGATAAAACCTGCTCGTTCACATCATTGTTTGTCTGTCCTATTTGAAAGTATTCCAGGTCATGCAACGCTTTGTATTCATAGGGATATGCTTTCCGAAGGAGAAACGTTTCAACAGATGATGTATCACGTTCGAGTTCATAGGAAGCATCTACAGGAATTGTCGCATACACAGGAACCAGAGAACTAAGCAAAATGAGAAGCACGAATGGAACAACAGCTTTATTCACTTCAATTCCCCCTTT
>CAZGIV010000281.1:0-1562 GCA_964526175.1 uncultured Thermoplasmatales archaeon
AAAATCAAAAAGGCCAAAAACACTAAATACTTCATTAGCAACATATATTTTTCCATTGTAACCTTTGATTGCCCATCCACCTAAATAATTTGACTCAATAATTTCTTTTAATAAGTTACCATTTGAATCAAATTTCAAAACAAATGAATTAGCATTAGTATCATTACCAAATGTTTCCCCTGTTACAAATATAGATCCATCATAAAATGTCATATCATTACATTGATTATTCATTAATAGTCCATTCCATTTTTTAGGTTCACTCCAAATTGGTTCAAGATCAGTATTATATTTTTGTAATAACAAGGAACCATCTGATTCATTATCTGCACAAATATAAATATTATAACCATCTGTACAAAGATTCCATAAACACGCTCTATGATACGGCAGAGTTAAAGATTCTTCAAAAGTTATAGAATCCCCTGAGATATTATATTTAACTATAAATGAATAGCCAGTATCATAATTTAATCCATTTACGAATAACCAATTATCTATAATAACCACAACCTTTTTTCCACAACTAGTTGGTTGATCATAATAAACTTCAAAATCACAAAGACTTCCATCAGATGCATTGTATTTTAATATTGCAACCCATTCATCAGAGGGGACATCTTTATACACTTGGACAGGTTGGTAAAGATAACCATCATTAATTATTAATCTATACGTCCCAAATACATTATCTTGTTCACCATCCCATGTGTTAAAATAAGTATGAACAATGTTTCCATCAAATTCAGATGATAATGGTTTTTGATCATAATCAATATAGTTTTGTTTCTCATTATTTAAAAAATAATCTTTATTTGGTTGTATGTCAAATGCATTTACAGATACGATTGAGCTTGTTAACAAACAAACTATTACGATTATTGATATCATTATTTTTTTCATATTTTATCAACTTCCGATTTTACAATTTTAGCAGCATTCTTGTGTTGGTTGTCAGTTATTTTTGTTAATCTCGAGAGTTTTTTTCTAAAAAAGTTTTTAATGCTGCATTTTGTTGTGTACAAAAAAAGCCTTATCCTCATTCTCCATAAGGCGAGTTTCATAGAGAAGATGACAAGCATTATACTGAGTTTTCTCATCATTTTCACCAAATATATTTGTTGAATAATATATTATACTATATATAAAATTTACTAACATGTTATTTAACAAAAGTTCTAAAAAATTTGTTTGTTTTTAATAAGGATATTGTTTTCCTAATACTTCTGTCGAGGTGAGTGCGGCGATTGCGCCCTCGGCACAGGCAGTAACTACTTGTCGCAACCCTCCGGTGATATCACCAGCAGCGTACACTCCTTTTAGATTTGTTCGTTGTTGTTTATCAACAATGACATATCCTTTATCATCAAGGTTAACACCAAGTTCCTTTGCTAACGTATTCTGAGGTTCTTCACCAATGGAAATAAACACGCCATCAACCTTAATCACAGATTTCTCCTTAGTTTTTGTATTTACAATGGTAACTGATTCAACGGTATCTGTGCCGTTGACTTGTTCGACATGGGCGTTATACACAATATTGACCTTTTTAGCGATGGCTT
>CAZGIV010000282.1:0-1549 GCA_964526175.1 uncultured Thermoplasmatales archaeon
TGATTGGAATAGCAAGTCTTAATCCAATCTGAGCTCCGTATCACAGATGAAATACATACCTCATCAAGGATACCATCAAAAGTCCTTGCCGTTGCAGCATTATTCCCGATAATCGCATCAAAACCAGCATCAGACAAAGCAGTCCCAGAAGGAATACCGGTCCCAGGTTCATAAACAGAAACCGAGTTTCCATTCACATAAACAATAGGGTCGTTGGCGGCAATAGAATTATTATAAGTCACTGCTACAAAAAACCAAGAGCCAGTACTCAGACAATCATCAGCGTACCAACACCCATAATTACCAGAGAAGCCATGAACAAACGCCAATCCATGAACATTTTCATAAACATAGAAAGCTTTCCCACTTGAAAACCCCTTATCAAGGATCCTGCCACCTACATTCTCACCATAAGAATCCATTTTAATCCAAGCTGAGATAGTCATTGAACCAATATTATTGATTGTTCCGCTTGAACCAGCGTTAATATAATCATCAACACCATCGAAATCATCAGCACCATCAACCAAACCCACCGCATCTTGATCAAGTCCACCATACGGCGTTCCATCATTATTGTTAATCGTAGAATCATGATGCGTACCAGACGTCTCATTCAAATGCTGCACCATCACAAAATCAGAATCCCACACACCAGCAGGGTTCGCTTGACTCACACAACTGGGGTTCCCATAATACATATATAAAATCGTGTCAGAAACCGAACTTAGACTTGTTACATTCACCCAAGCAACAAGACTCCCACTACCATCATCGAAATACTCAATCTCATGATTCAACTTATTCCCATTGAAATCCGCGAACACAATATCATCACCATCATCTTGAGCATTACTCGCAAGATCAGCATCAGAAGCAAACGAAATCAACACCGGAAAATTCTCAAGGAGAGCAGCAACCTTCGTATGATCAATGGTGATTTCTTTTCGATATAACCAATCAGTATCCCACCAGGAGTCAGAAGGATTTAGAGGCAGAGGAGAATCCGAAGCATCTACCAAATCGACATCCTGTTCCTGAAACGTTTTGTCATTATCTATTTGATTGCTATCTATGTCTTTCGTCCCAATATTATTACTCTCACCCGGTTCGGTAAAAAACTCTTTTATCTGATTTAAAAGAGGATTGTTAAAAGCAATACGAATGACGCCCAGGCAAGCAATCTGAAGATATCTAATCACTAATGTAGTATAAGCGACACTCATACTATCTTTAAGAGATACCTCTCCAGCCATTCGTCCGTCATTAGATGCTAGAATTTTTTCTTCAGTATTACCTATGGAGCTTACAGCAGGTAGAAACCCGCTAAACACAAATAGAAATACTATTCCAACGACAACCGCCTTCTCCGTTCCATACTTCCTCATAATTTATCCCCCTCTTATTATTTTGTTTTTTTAATGGCATGAAAAAATGTGTACTCGAAATCATCTGAGTTCATTTTTCATGTAAGAGAGTTGGTTATTTGAGCCAACCCTCCATTCTTAAGATCTGAATAAATGTCATACCTACAAACTCACCTCTCAAG
>CAZGIV010000283.1:0-1518 GCA_964526175.1 uncultured Thermoplasmatales archaeon
TTTTAACGAAAGTAAGCTCAGGGATTATAGTAATGTTGAAATGAAATTAGCATAAAAATTCCAATAAATCTTTATTAAAAGTAAAAAACGTTGTAAAACGAAACATTTAAGGCATGTTATAATATTATTTTTTTATATTTTTTGACGGTAAAAATGGAAAACACAAATTTAAGAAATCTAGGTCTCGAAGTAATCAAAGAAGTTCCTTGGGGGACACATCTCTGTCTTTTTTATGACTCCATCAATGACTACTTTGATATTATAAAACCATATTTCAAAACAGGTTTAGAAAATAATGAATTTTGCGTGTGGGTTATTCCTAAAGAATTCGAGATGGAAAAGGCTTTAGAGATTTTACAAACAGCGATACCTAATCTTGATTGTTATCGACGAAAGGGACAAATCGAGATTCTTCAGTACTCTGAATGTTATTTAAATAAAGGAAGATTCGATGGGAACGCAGTCATTACGAATTGGAGAAACAAACTTGACAAAGCTCTATCCGCAGGATTTGATGGATTAAGAGTAGAAGGTGACACTTCATGGGTTGGAACGAATCGGTGGAGACTCTTTATGGATTATGAAAGTAAGGTTGACAATGAAATGAGCAATAAAAAGATTTTAGCTATTTGTTCGTACCCTCTTAAAAAGATTGGAGCAAGAGAAATTATTGACGTTATAGAAAATCATAAATTTGCTTTAATCAGGCGTAATGAGAAATGGATATATGCAAAGAGTTTTGTAGATATAGTGGATAAATTACTCGAAATCCAAACTCACATTAAAGGCGAAAATATTGAATTAGTAAAACTGGCGATATTAAAGAATACCTTTTTTAGCCAATCATCTCATGAGATAAAAACGCCTTTAGCTTCAATTACAGGCTATACTCAAATGTTGATAAAAGAAAAATTCGGTACAATTAATGAACAACAAAAGGAGGTTCTCAATGTCCTGAACCGAAATGCTGAACATTTGGACCAGATAATTAATAATTATCTTAGTTTAGTGCAACTGCAAGCAGACACAATGAAATTCACGGTAGAGAAGATTTCTATAAAGAGTCTCATCAAAGAATCTATGGATATTATGTATCCGTTGGCAGAGTTGAAAAAAATTAAAATAGATATCCGGTTGGCAGAAGGATTACCACCACTTAGTATTGATGTTGATAAGATAAAACAAGTCCTGATAAATATCATTGGTAACGCTATTAAATTTTCACCTGATGGAGCATCAATCAATATTAATGTGAAGAAAAAAAACAAGTATATCCTGTTTGAAATTCAGGATTTCGGATTCGGTATACCCAAGAATGAGCATGAAAAAATCTTTGAGATGTTTTTCCAATCTGAATCAACTCGGGATAAAAATATAAAGGGAACTGGACTTGGGCTTCCTATCTCAAAGGCTATCATTGAAGCACATGGGGGACAGATATGGGTTGATAGCACAATAGGCGAAGGAAGCACGTTTAGTTTTACACTGCCCATTAAACCTGTGAAAGCACCTAAGATT
>CAZGIV010000284.1:0-1504 GCA_964526175.1 uncultured Thermoplasmatales archaeon
TCAATCTGGATATGCAACACGATGTAATCAAGAATTATCATGCCATCTTTTTTTTCTTTTCATATCTGTCATCGATCAGCATAAAAACATGATTTACACAGCAAGGGGCTTGTTTTTTATATATTCTTCTTTAGAACCATAAAAATAGAACATTTACAAAAAAAAATCAAAAAAATATATTCCTAAGAAACTGCTCCATTATATTATATTGTAATCGATTCGCACAAAACATGAGTTAAATTCTAAAGATATGTTTTTAAAGAAAGAACAGATATAAAATTCATCCAAAGGAGGAAAAAACTATGGTTGGTAAACGTGTTCGAGTGAAAGAACATATCAAAACTGAACGAGAAAGCACTAAGGCCATATATGATCATTGTAAAGGAACAGGACGTGAACCTGGCACGGATGAAAAACCCTGTAGCGTTTGTAAGGGTTCAGGAAAAGGTTAAAACGACCTCAACTGTAGATATGTTTATATTTAATTCAACCACGTGAAAGTATACAGAGAAAATATTTAATTGAAGGACAAGAAAAAAAACACTAGCACAATGATAAAACCGTGTCAATGCTTCTTTGATACATGAGTTGTAATGATTGATTTTATAAAGCGATTAATGTTCATGGAATTATAAGTGAGGGGTGAAGGAATGACAACTTTTGGACAACGTGTCAAAAAAGCGTGGAAAAATATCAACGAGATAAAGTCGAAAAAAATGAAAATAAATAACCATTTCTTAATAGTTTGAGGTAAGAAAAAGAATGATATGCCCAAAGTGTGGTGGTAATACATTTATTATGGTTTCTGATGTAGGTTTAAAATGTGAAAATTGTGGATATGTTTATAGCATAGAGAGAAAAAAATGAATAAACATCCCATTGTTTTTCAATATCTTTTTATACTAACTGCTTCACTCATTCAGCAATGATTGGTTTTTTAAAGAAAAAGAGGTTATGAACTACTAGTAAGAGTGAAAAAATGAAAGGCAAAATACATGTTCATCGTAAAGGCTTCACACGAAAAGATGGAACATATGTTCCTCCAACTGACTATTTAACAAAAGATAAAGGAGCACCTGGTAAAACTCCACCCTCAAAACAATGGGCTACATTCAAAACTCATACTGGTTGGAGTAAACATGATTCAGCGGCAATACGAAGGAAACATCTATACTCTGCGACAGCTCCTGGTCTTTCTCGTCACGAGAAATTAATACAGGCGGGTCGTTTTGCTCAAGAACTCGCTAACGTGACCACGGACTCAGAAACTAAGAAACTTGCAAATGAAGATGCTCATTACTTCTTCAATAAAGCTAAGGAGGTGGAGTTGAAACCATGATGGATAGTTCAAGAATTTTTGATGGAGAACAATAAGAGGGACGTGGTGTTCCTTAGTATATAGAGTATTCATCAAACAAAAAAACATCAAAAAATATATTCCTAAGTTTCTGCTCCATTATATTATATGTTGGCGGATGGACTTAGGAATATATTACTAACAGGA